>CAYPMQ010000058.1:10201-14182 GCA_964411625.1 uncultured Ignavibacteriaceae bacterium | reverse complement strand
GTCCTGTTGTATAAGAAAGAAAATACTCGGGATTATGGAGCAGAAACACATCCGTGTAGTTTGTTTTCATTCTTTCGAGTGAAAGAGTGAGCTGATCTGCCAGAAAATCAGGATGAATGCAGTGCATTAACTTTGGTGAGCAGTTCACCACTTCGGGATAAGGGCTGCCCTCTGCTTTTCTACGGTTGACGATTTCGAGGTTTGTACCCTGGATATATCCTGCCTTTGTAACAATAACAAGATCTTCCCTTTTTAACCATGGCTCCGATTCGATAAAAACACCGAGAAGCTCCTCACTCCTGCCATCCATGTAATTTGAAGAGGTGTCAATCAGATTGATCCCGTTTCTGATTGCATGCTTAAGAGCCTTGTAATGTTCTCTGGATCCGGCCGTGACTCTGTAGGTGCCGAAGCCGAAACAGGAGACCCTGATATCTGTTTTACCTAAAACTCTGTATTTCATCCGTTATCCAAAATATTTGCCGGAAAGAACTTACGTATCAATTTTACTGTTAGTATGTAGACCGGGTACTCAAATTCATAAAAATATCTTCAGTTTGGGATTTTTATGTCCGCATACCATAATTTAGAAAAATTAATTTAAATTTGACAACCAATTTTCACGATTTAGGAGTAAGGTAAATGATTTATCCGCTTTTAAAAATACTGCATGTTGTTTCTGCCGGTCTGTGGTTAAGCTTACTGATTTACGGAATCATAATCAGATCAAGAATTAACTCCAGAGAAGGTACCCCGACAGGCAAAGAACTCATAATGACCTATGTGGCAACACTCAATCCGCTTGGGATCATTGGTTCAATGGGAATTCTAATAACGGGTATCATCTTATCACTGCAGTCAGGCATGGGATTTTTTCAGTTTGCCGGCGGAGGCGGAAATCACTGGCTTTACACCAAGCAGTTTTTAATGGTTATTATACTTATTTTAGTGGGTGCGGTTATGATTCCGGCAGCAAAAAAACTGAAATCTGAAATTCTGCCTTCTCTCAATGATTCTGCTCCTTTAACCGAAAGTGCAACAACGGCCTACGGAAAACTCGTAAGAGTTGATATGAGTATTAACATACTGGTTATATTAAACATACTCCTGGCATTCTCCAGGTATTTCATGGGCAGATAATGAAAAAAATTCTGATTCTGGGTTCCACAGGATCCATAGGTGTAAGCTCGCTCGATGTTGTCCGTAATCTTAAAAACGAATTTTCAATTGCAGGACTTTCTGCTAACGGAAATATTGATTTGCTTGAAAAACAAATTAATGAATTCGGTATCAGAAACGTCTGCGTCAGAGATCCCCGGAAAGCGTCTGAGATTAAAAAAAAAGTTCCATCCGATGTGAAAGTACTATCGGGTGACGACGGTCTGCTTGAGCTTGCCGCAACTCTTGACTATGATATCCTTATTGGTGCAATGGTAGGCTTCAGCGGTCTGCTCCCTACTATCGAAGCGATAAAGAGAGGCAAGCGAATTGCCCTTGCTAACAAAGAAACGCTTGTTGCCGCAGGTGAGTTTGTAAATAAACTTCTTAAAGAGTACGGATCAGAAATACTGCCGGTCGATTCTGAGCACAGTGCTATTTTTCAGTGTCTTACGGGTGAAAGCCATAAAGAGATTAAACGCCTCATACTTACCGCCTCGGGAGGACCGTTTTTCAGATGCACCAGAGAAGAGCTTGAATGTGTTTCAATTGAGCAGGCGCTGGCACATCCTACCTGGAAAATGGGCTCAAAGATTACAATTGATTCAGCCACGATGATGAATAAAGGACTCGAGGTTATAGAAGCACACTGGCTTTTTAATGTTCCTGCTGATAAAATAGACGTTGTGATACATCCACAGTCAATCATACACTCCATGGTCGAATTTATTGACGGATCAGTTAAGGCACAGCTCAGTAAACCTGATATGAAACTACCGATTCAGTACGCTCTCACATATCCTGAGAGACGTAAGGCGGAGTTTGTAGAAAACAACTTTATGATGATGAATAATCTGACATTTCATCAGCCTGATAAATCGTTGTTTGAATGTCTGCAGATCGCTTTTGATGTTCTTGAAGAGGGTGGAACAACTGCCTGTATTGCAAATGCGGCAAATGAAATTGCAGTTGAAAAATTCCTCAGGGGCGAGATTGCTTTCATGAAAATACCCCATATTATAAAATCATGTCTAAATGAAATTCCAAATCACAAGGCGGCTGATCTGGAAACTATAGTTGAAACAGACCGTCAAACCAGAATTATCGCAAAAGAACTGAAATAACAGGAGAAAAATCTTTTAATGGCTGAGATCATTTATTTTATAATCACGATTGCCATACTTGTTTTTGTACATGAGTTAGGACATTTTGCCGCGGCAAAGTTATCCGGAATGAGAGCCGATGTTTTTGCAATCGGGTTTGGCTACAGATTATTCGGTTGGAACAAAATAACCGGATTTACATTCGGAAATCTGGCAAAGGATTTTGACGGACAAGGTAATACCGATTACCGCCTCTGTGCTATTCCGCTCGGCGGATATGTCAAAATTGCCGGTATGGTAGATGAAAGTATGGATGTTAATTTTGCAGACAGTGAACCTGAGCCATGGGAATTCAGATCAAAACCGGTCCTTTCAAAAGTATTTGTAATCTCTGCCGGCGTACTCATGAATCTTCTCCTGGCATTTTTGATTTTCTGGGGACTCAACTTTTATCAGGGCAAAGAGCATATCAAAACCACAAAGATAGGTCTGGTTGAACCGGGGTCAATGGCTGATTCAGCAGGCTTCAGATCAGGAGACAAAATCTTTGCAATCAACGGAAAACAGGTGAACGCCTGGGAAGAAGTAAGAGCCGGTATATTTATTGATAACAACGGCAAAGATCTCAGGGTGGATATACTCAGGGATGGCACCAAAATGACACTGAATATTCCGAAAGCAAGAGTCCCTAAAGATGATGTTGAGGCTCCTTTTATTCTTGCAGAGCAGACTCATGTAGTTATGGGTCAGGTTATGCCCGGAAGCGCTGCTGAAAAAAGCGGTGTAAAATCAGGTGACATTCTGCTTGCAATTGACGGCGCCGCTATATACTCAAGCACCCAGACCATAAAAATCATATCATCGGCAAAAGAGAAAGAAATCAAACTTACTCTGCTCAGAGATAAAGATACGGTGGATATTACTGCCGTGCCTAATAAAGAAGGTAAAATAGGTGTTGCGCTTTCACTGGCATACCTGGGACCCGTTGAAAATATTTCTTACGGATTTTTCGAATCAATGTCACGCTCGGTGAGTGATATCGGCAGAGTTACTGCTCTCACATTCACGATGCTCAAGAATGTTATTACCGGCAACATGGAATTTAAGCAGGCTTTCGGCGGACCGATCAAAATTGCACAGATGGCAGCACGCTCTGCAGATACAGGATGGGTTAACTTCCTGTTCTTTCTTGCAATGCTCAGCCTCAGCCTTGCAATAATCAATATTCTTCCTTTCCCCGTTCTTGACGGAGGTCATCTGGTTATTATACTTATTGAAGGTGCAATGCGAAGAGAACTCTCACTTAAAGTTAAAATGTATATACAGACCACCGGTTTCTGGATATTGATGCTTCTTATGGCATTTGTACTTTACAATGATATTCTGAGTCTGTGATTAAAATAAGAATTTTTCTTAGCAGGCTGTCCTGAAAGGGCAGTCTTTTTTTGCTTTAAACAGCAAAGTTAATTTTACGGGCTTTATGAGGGGTAGTCAGGCAGTTGTTTAAGTTATAACTTTTAAAGGAAACATATCTGCTACCGGCCTTTAAGAATTAGTATAAACGCCAAACTTGAACACAAATAAGATACATTAAAAGATCAAAACAAATATACAAAACACCCGGGGGAAGATTCCCCTGAATGTTTAATGCCCCGCAAAGTAAAAAGGGTATTCGTAAAAACTAATTAATTAGTTAATAACGCCAGATTGTTAACAGCCC
>CAYPMQ010000058.1:0-10101 GCA_964411625.1 uncultured Ignavibacteriaceae bacterium | reverse complement strand
TAAGTGATTAGCATTGCAGAAAGGGTTAGATTGCTGCATCTATCGGGAAGCATAATAATTGTTTGGGGTGATTTAATAACCCGGGCAATGTATAAGGATATCTGTGGCGCTTCAGAATATAACATCTAACCCACCGGCTGAGAATTTCATATCAGGTTGAGCCGGTTAAGTACTCAGAGTTCAGATCATATTTTGAGCTGTCTTAGCATATCTTCAATAGCTTCTTTGAAAACAGTGATGTTGACCGGCTTCCTGAAGATATACTTTACCCCGAGTTCACTGTACGCGAGTGATTCACTCCTGCCGATATCTGAGCTCAGAATGATTACGGGAGGTTTAACCTTAAAGTCTGATTCTGCGATTTTTTTAACGAGATCCAGCCCGGTGTATCTTGGCATGTTATGGTCGCTTATGATGAGAGCCGGTGGAGTGGCAATAATTTTTTCAATTGCCTGTTCAACGTCCCTGCAGGATTCGATATCATAAGATGAGGTGATATTTTTAAGAATCTTAGTGTACAGAATCCGGTCTGTAGTGCTGTCATCCACGAATAAGATTGTAGCAGAGGCTTTAGGAAGAGTAAAAAAGAAGGTTGTGCCCTCACCCGGAGCACTTTCCAGCGTTATAACCCCGCCGTGTTTTTCAACTATCTCCTTAACGAGAGAAATACCAAGGCCCGTGCCTTTTTCACCCGCAGTACCCTGAGTGGTAAATTTGTTATCCACATTAAAGATTTTCGGAATATCTTCCTTCTTTATTCCAACACCCGTATCCTTAACGTAACATCTGAGGAAACGCTGATTCTGATCATCTTCAGCGCCGATTGTAATTTTCCCTCCGTAAGGAGTAAACTTTATCGCGTTTGAAAACAGATTATTAAATACCTGCAGTATCAGATTCTGATCAACAAAAACAAGTTCATCATCATGAATATTATTAATAATTGATATGTTCTTTGGCAGGGCATATCCGCTTGTGGCACTGATTGATTTCTGTACAAGCTGTTTAAGAAACTGTTTTGCAGGTTCAAACTTAAATCTGCCGGTATGAAGTCTTGTATAATCAAGAAGTGAATTTACCAGGGCAAGCATAGTTTTTGTGGAGTCCTGGATATTCAGAACATAGTTTCTCCTCTGTTCTGCAGAAATATTTTCATTCTCAAGCAAAAGGTCTGTAAACCCGAGAATTGAACTGAACGGCGTTCGCATATCATGGGAGATAATCGAAAGAAACTTATCTTTGGTCTCATTAAGTTTTCTGAGATTTTCAGCGGTTTTTTTTACTTCTTCCTCCGCTCTTTTCTGCGGAGAAATATCGCTAACGAGCCCGTAAATTTTTATAACAATATCTTTTGATCTTATTACGGTTAATTTATTTCTGATCCATAAAATGGCTCCCTCACGGGTGAAAATCCTGTATTCAAGAGTGTCACTGCGCTTATACTTGTTGGCGAGCAGTTTTTTCGCTTTTTCAACCGCCGCAGTGAAGTCATCCGGATGAATAATTCTGAACATCAGCCTGGAATCATTTATAAATTCTTCCGTTCCATAACCGGTGAGCTTCTTTACAGATGAAGTAAAGAAAACGGGGCGTAAACCTTTAGGACCCCTTTCAGAAATCCAGAAAAAGTCATCTATGTTTTCGGTGAGTCCCCTGTATTTTTCTTCCGACTGAATGAGCTTGGTCTTGGCACTAATGTTCTCAGAAATGTCTCTGATAAGATAAACACTGTACTCACCGCCGTCAATTGTAAAAGTATCTCTGCTGAACTCACAGTAAAATCTCACACCCGATTTTTTGATTCCGATATAATCAGCCGGAACATTAATCCTGTGTTCAATCTGATTATCATCAGGGAAAAAATCTTCGGCAGGTTTTACAATATCGGAAACACGTAAAGAGTAAAGATCGCTTTCGGATTTATAAGCGAAAATTTTTGTCAGTGCTTTGTTAGCAAAAATTATTTTATCATCCTTTGTTAAAGCAATTCCTTCTGATGTTGCCTTAAAGACGGACTGCATAAGCAGTAAATCTCTGGAAATTTTAGTCTGAAGGGTGATGTCCTTAAAGATTCCGCTATAAAGTGCAGATGAATTATCCGGCTCCTCGAACTTTAATAGTCTGCCGGAGGTATAAATCTCCTTGCCGCTCCTGGTAATGAATACAAATTCCTTAGATTCTCCCGGATGAGTTTTAAGCTCCTCAAAAAATTCCTTATCAGACATTTTTTTATCTGTACGGGTTAGTGTTGCGAGGGAGTGGTTTTTGAGTTCAGACTCCTTTAATTCAAGTGTGGAAAGAAAAGCCGGATTGCTTCTTAGCATTTTCCCTTCATCATCGAAAATCACTATAAGATCAGATGAATGGAAAATAATAGAAGAGAGCCTTTCACGCTGATTCTGAAGCTCTTTTTCAAATTTCTGCTTTTCGGTTATGTCTGTGCAGGTAACAATTATTTCGCTATCGGCAATAGCCCCACCCATAGAAAATATAAATGAAGCAGATTTTTTGTCACCTGAGGCAGAAATGAAACTGAAAGTCTTTTCGATAAAATCATTCTTTTTAAGCAGCCTCTGAATCTCTCTGAATTCTTCATGGCTCCAGGCCTGAATAATACCACCTATAGACTGTCCGTAAATTGCAACTCTTCTGTATCCAAACAGATCCTCCGAAGATTTATTCCAGAAGGATATTCTTCCTTCTGAATCGAGGGCAAATACAGCATCAGTGGCTTTTTCCGTAATAAGCTGGTATTTTTTCAGCTCATCAAGCTCCGCATTGAGCAGGGTAAGGGCTCTTGCGACTGAACTTATTCTGGTGAGTATTATGGTGTAAATATCAGCTGCACTGCGGAACAGTTTAAGAACATAACCATCCCGGTTACCTTCAGTGAAATGAGCTTCCTCTGCGTAATCTGATTTTTTATTTTCGTTAAAGAACTTGTTAATGAATGAAAACCGAGGCGGAAGCTGAGATATGTCATTTGTTCCCTCTGCAGCGGGCCGCATTGCGCCAAAAATTGCGGAAACCATCCCTTTTACATTGCAAATGATCAGGAGATCTGAAAATCTGAGCATTTCTGTTGCGGGAGTGTCAGATTCTTTATCAGGAATAGTCTGCATATCTTCAATAATAATTACTCCGCCTCCTTTTTCAAGAGGCATTCCTTTAACAAGTAAATTAGTCTTGTAGCCGGAAGGAAGAGTTACACCGGGGAAAAGTTTTTCGGCTGAATTACCCCGGCTGATACTTTTAAGAAGGTTGTAATCAAAGGGAACGGAGAAGAACCCGTCGGTTATTTTGCTTCCGGCTGCACTTTCGGGGGCAAGCAGACCGCTGTACTGAGTGAATTTATTTATATAAAGGCAGGTCTGCTTAGAATCGAAACTAATAACAGCGCAGGGCAGATTTTCAAGAATTTCAGAACTGTTAAAAGGTCTTTCAGTCATTAATTGTATTCTTGGTTAACTCTTCTGAATTATTAAATTGGTATATTTAATGTTATAAATCAGATTTTATAAACAATAATTTAATTTACAAACTAATAAATCAAAATGGGCAAAAAAAGAGATAAAAAGACCTTTGTTCTTGATACTAATGTTATACTGCACGACGCAAGCAGTATTCACAGATTCGAAGAACATGATATTGTGATCCCGATTGCAGTCATTGAAGAACTTGATCACTTTAAACGCGGAAGCCAGGTTATTAATCTCAACGCCCGCGAATTTGCCCGCACTCTTGATGAGCTTACTGCCGAAGCCTTGTTTAACGGCGGTTATTCCCTGGGAAGAAACAAAGGAAAGGTCAGAGTTGAAATCACAAACGGACTTAATGAAAAGATAAAGCAGATTTTCCGTGAGGATAATTCCGATCACAGAATACTCAGCCTGACTTATGATCTGAGCCGGAAAACCACACCCTCAGACTCGGTGATTCTTGTTACAAAAGACGTTAATCTCAGGATGAAAGCCAAAGCCCTGGGGCTGATGGCTGAAGATTACACTTCTGACAAAGTAAGGGGAGTGGAAGAACTTTACAGCGGTAAAGAGCTCGTTGAAAACTTTAATGATAATATAATAGCACGACTCCACAAAATACCTTTTATGGTTCCTTTTGAAGAGTTGTCATCTGATTTTAACGCGGAAGCAGAGGCAAATAAATACTATATCCTGAGAAATGAAAACCGCTCTGTACTTACATATCTTGACCAGGATAAAGCGATTATTCATAAAGTAGATAAATTACCTGCGTTCGGTATAATGCCGAGGAATGCAGAGCAGACCTTTGCTATTAACGCTCTCCTTAACAGGGATATACCGCTTGTAACAATCACAGGTAAAGCGGGAACCGGAAAAACACTTCTTGCCCTTGCCGCTGCTCTTGAAGTAAGAAAATATTACCGTCAGATATATATCTCAAGACCAATTGTACCCCTGAGCAATAAGGATATCGGTTTTCTGCCTGGTGATGTGGAAAGCAAGATCGGGCCTTATATGCAACCTCTGTGGGATAATCTGAAAATCATACAGGATCAGTATTCTGAAAATGACAAACAGCATCAGCTTATAAACAATCTTGTTAAAGATGAAAAACTCGTTGTTGAACCTCTTACTTACATAAGAGGAAGGAGCCTCCAGAGACTTTATTTTATAGTTGACGAAGCCCAGAACCTGACACCCCATGAAATTAAAACAATTATCACAAGAGCAGGCGAGGGAGTGAAGATAGTTTTCACCGGTGATATTTACCAGATTGATCATCCTTATCTTGATTCACAATCAAATGGTCTTTCCTATCTGATTGACCACTTTAAAGGGCAGAAAATATATGCCCATATAAATCTGGAGAAGGGAGAACGCTCTGAGCTCGCGGAACTCGCTTCCAATCTGCTTTGAAATCATGAGGCACTCGGGCTGTTTGTTAAGGAACCCCAGGCTGATTTTTATATCCGATCCTTCCATAATTTATACGGAACTGATCTCCTGTATTTCTGAGGGGCGGCAAAGAAAGACAGATTTTTGAAAAGGTTTTTTAGTATTTTATTACTGGTCTTTATATGTTCCGCATTCACCATTAAGGGGCAGAGTGATACCGTGCGGATTATTCCGGGTGAGAGGTATCGTGCAGGCGGTTTTCATGAGTTTATGTTCGGAAAACTCTGGAGGGATATATGGACTACCCCTATAAATGTACCTGTTTTGGATCTCGTGACTTACAAAGGCGGACTTACTCCTTACCGTCTCGGAGGCGGAAGGCAGACCAGAACTCTTCATTTCAGAGGGGGTGATGGTAAATTTTATAAGTTCAGATCAGCAGATAAAGATCCCACGGCGGCGCTTCCCGAAATTGTTCAGAACACATTCGTTTCCGAATTTGCACAGGATCAGATAGCAACTTCTCATCCCCTTGCCCCCATGCTGGTGGCGCCCTTTCTCGATGCCGTTGGTGTGTTCCATTCAACCCCGGTGCTGTTTGTAATTCCCGATTCACCACTGCTCGGAGAGTGGAGAGAGGACTTTAAGAATACAGCAGGGTTTCTTGAAGAACACCCTGATGAGACTGATGATCCCGCCAAAACTTTCGGTGGGGCTGATAAGATTCAGGGTACAGAAAAACTTTTATTCAGACTGTCTGAAAAAAGAGATGAAAAAATTGATGCTCTCAGCTATCTCACAATCAGGCTTATCGATATTCTTACAGGTGACTGGGACCGGCATATCGGGCAGTGGAGTTGGGCAAGGTTCCCGGCTCCCGATGGTAAGAAAATCTGGATGCCTGTTCCGAAAGACCGTGACCGGGCTTTTTCAAAATTCGACGGTTTTGTGCCATATATTACTACCCTGATAATTCCCCAGTGGAAGCCGTTTGAAGAAGAATTTCCGGATATACTTGACATGACCTGGAGCGGCAGGTATCTTGACCGCCGTATCCTCAACTCAGTTACAAAACATCAGTGGGATTCTGTAACTGCTTTTGTAACAGGCAAAATCACTGACGAAATCATTGAAAAGGCGATAAGATTACTTCCTGATCCGATTTTTGCAAAAGCGGGCATTGAGCTGATCACTAAAATGAAATCAAGGCGTGATAAACTCGGTTCATACTCAACTGAATATTATAATCTGATCAACTCCATACCCGAGATAAGAGCTTACGATAAAGATGATTTCCTGGAGGTGAACCGGAAAGAAAAAACCACTGAGGTGGCTCTTTACAAACGGAATAAAAACACCGGCTCTGCGGATCGGGATGAAAAATATTTCTTCAGGGAGTTTGATAACTTAATAACAAAAGAGATCAGGGTTTTTCTGGGTGATGGTGATGATTCAGTATATGTTTTCGGGAAAAGCAGTGAAACTCCCATATTAAGAGTTGCAGGTGATAACGGGAAAGACAGATTTACGGATAAATCAGTGATTGAAAGAGGTTTGCTTGATATTTTCCCCTCACTGCTCGTTAAAGGCAGAAACAGATTTTATGACAGTGGCAATAATACGAAGGTGAAACGGGGAGTCAGCACTGTCTATTATGATGATCCTTATGAATACCCTGAAGATACACTCGAGTATTTTGAACCGTCGCAGTTATACGAAGGACGTCAGTTTGAAATTGAACCGATTTTTGAAGTTTCGGCTAAAACCGGTGTTCTTTTCGGCGGGGGATACTCTGTATTTAATTATGATTTCAGAAAAGAACCCTTTGATTCAAGAATTTATTTCGGCGGATCATACGCAACGGGAACAAAAAGTTTTAAACTTGAATTTGACGGCACATTCAATTCGGTTTTTGAAGGGGCTGAATACAGGATCCACGTTGTCAGGTCAGATCTCTCATTCACGAATTATTATGGCTACGGTAATGAAACAGTTTATGATCATGAGCTCGATGAGGATGATTATTACAGGATGGATACAAAGCAGTTCAGAATATCAAACAGACTGACTTTCCCGGCTGCTGAGTATACAGGATTATATTTCAGTGCATCTTACGAACATTCTTCAAATGATGTAATAAACAAAACTCTTCTGGCAAATTTCCCCATGGGAGAATATGGCGCATCGGGATTTGATGTGATCAGTCTTGGAGGGGGTTTCATTTATGACTCAAGGGATAATCTTAAGAATCCCGGAAGAGGTTTGTATGCGGCAGTGGCAGCTGCGGTTTACCCAAGGATGTTTAATAACGAGCACACTTACAGCAGATACGAGGCAGATATCAGAACCTATATCAGCGGCACACCTGGCAGCAGTTATACTCTTGCATTAAGAGCTGCAGCAGAAATTACTGAAGGAAAGCACCCTTTTTTCTACTCGGCATATATGGGCGGAAAGAATGCACCGAGAGGCTTCCGGAGCGAGAGATTTTCGGGAAACGCTGCGGTCATTGTGCAGTCTGAACTAAGATACAAGCTGGCAGAGCTCAGGATGATAATCATCGGTGAGTTCGGGCTGCATGGTTTTATTGAAGCAGGGAGGGTTTTTGCTGACGGTGAAACTTCGGATAAATGGCATAAGTCTTATGGCGGAGGATTATGGATTTCTTATTTTGAGAAATTCCTGAATCTCGTATTCACCGTTGCCGTTTCTGACGAGCTGACGGGATATTATTTTTCGACAAGATTTTCATTTTAATCACAATATATCTAACGGCAATGGACAGATTAACTAAAGCACTGGCAGTTCTGCTGGTACTGTTTTTGGCAGGTTGTTCGGATAAACCTGCAGAATCGCTTATTGATGAACAGGTAAAACTGATTGATAATAATGTTAAACAGATTTGCGGCAGTGATTATGAAGCCGTGAATTTCACTATACTTGATGAAAATTATACAGATGAAAATAAAACAACCTACCGGGTTAAGTTTACTTTTGATCTCAATAAACCTTTCCTTGGGATTTCATCAGACATTCCCGGTGAAATGGTCTTTGAAAAGAAAAATAATAAATGGCAATGTACATTTAATTCGGGCAATGCGCTCGGCTTATTTAATATTACGAAATAAAACAATATCAGGGGGATAATTGGGAACAGAACGTTTTAAGTCATATCGGATATCAGAATCAGCAGCGTTTGACTGCCGCTGTCACCCGACAGGATTAATGTCTGCGGCTGTTCGTTCTGAAATTCTGAAAAAACACATCCCGATCTCCCGGGGATAACAGTCATGTTCAGATTGATCAAATATCTGCTCTTTCTTACAGCCGCAGTTGTAATACTTCTGGCTGCAGGATTTGTTTATTTCCTTTCACACCCTGTAAAACCAGTATTAAAAGAAGTCAAATACATCGGCATGGATGCCGATTCGGTTTATGTCACCATTCAGGCAGAACTCAAAAACAGCAGTTTTGTTTCCCTTGACATGGATGAGATATATTCAGTCGTAAAATTTGGTGAACTTGAAATAGGAAAGGTTTACTCGGTTGCTCCCGTGAAGCTTGAGAGCGGAAAAGTCTCACCGATGAATATGAAAGCTTCCCTCGATTCCAGAAGAATTGCATTCCTTCTTGAAAGCCTGCACGAAGAGACAGAGCTTATTCTGGAATCAAAACTTTCCGCCTCTGTATTTTCTGTGCCCGTTCCCTTCAGTTTTTCATTTCCCTACACTATTTCACCCGATGACAAAATTGTCCAGTCTTACAACCGTAATCTGAAGTTTCTCTCTATAATATCAGCATCATTGAAGCAGAATAAACAGGGGCATTTCATTGAAGTGAAGCTCGGTCTGAAAAATCCTTTTGAATTCGGATACTCCGTAATAGAGTTCCCGGCTGAGTTTTACATAGACGGAAAAATGATTGCAAAAGCAGCAAAAACTCCGCGGAGATCTATAAAAAGCGGGAGTAAGACAGATACTGTATTGCTGCAGTGTAACATCATGCCCACTTTTAACGATAATAAGCGTGTTGCCGCTCTGCTTAAAAACGGCAACTTCTTCTCTCTTAAGGGATCCCTTGTCATAAGACTATCTGGTGAGGATCTGAAAATACCTTATGAAGTGATAAAAAAGAACTGAATTAAATGGTTCAGACCTCCACTTGTAATGTACCTGCCATTAACCTGCCGATTAAATACAAACTGATTAAATTTCTTTTCCGGAATTTGACGGGATTGTTTAATTTTTAACATTGAAATCTGCTTTATTGCGGTTACGTAAATGCATTAAATTTAAGTTACGCACCGGGAGCCTCTTGCAACGGCACTTTATAAGCCGGGTTTATGGCCAAGCATCCATTAATTACTGCCTCAGACTATCTGATCAGGTGTCCGCGGCTTAATCCTTCAGGATATTAAACTGATGAAATCACTTATACTTTCTTTTCTTATGCTGTTAACTGCCTGTCTCAGCGGACAGAGCATCACATCCCCTTCCGGGAAGCTGAAACTTACATTTTTTATGAGTCCTTCAGGAGAGCCGGGTTATTCGCTTTCATTCGGTGATAAAACAGTTGCGGGCAGATCAATGCTCGGAGTTGTACTTGACAATAACCACGGATTTCACACGGGGCTTAAACTCATCTCAGCCGATACCACTTCGCACTATGAGGAATGGAATCCCGTCTGGGGAGAAGTCAGAACCATAAAAAACAGCTGCAGGGAGCTCAGGGTAAAGCTTGAACAGGACAAAAAAGATGCAGCCTGGTTCTATATTACTTTCAGGGTATTTGATGACGGAATCGGATTCCGGTATGAATTCCCCGTTCAGGATCATCTTCAGTACTTTACAGTTAAAGATGAGGTGACCTCATTTAATCTTAGCGGAAATCACAAGGCTTTCTGGATTCCGGGAGATTTTGACAGCAATGAGTATCCGTATAAAACCACACGACTATCTGAGATAGATGCAACCCATGGTTCGGATTATTTCGAGATCAGTACCAAATCAATTGCAGGTGTGAATTTCGTGCAGACCCCTCTGATGATGAAAACCGAGGACGGACTTTACATCAACATCTTTGAAGCCTCTCTTACCGATTATCCCGCACTGAACCTTAAAGTTAATAAAGATAATTATGAGCTCTCGGCAGTTCTGGTACCCGATGCTGCAGGCAATAAAGCTTATCTTCAGACCCCTTGCACAACTCCCTGGAGAACAATAAT
>CAYPMQ010000057.1:0-14375 GCA_964411625.1 uncultured Ignavibacteriaceae bacterium | reverse complement strand
GTTTGTCGATGAAAATAAAAAGAACAGGCCTTACTGGAAAGATATCGGAACCCTTGAAAGTTACTACGAGGCAAGCATGGATCTTATCAGTGTCGTTCCTGAATTCAATCTTTATGATAATGACTGGCCTCTGAGAACTTACCAGTACCAGTTCCCCCCGGCAAAGACGGTTTCGCATTGGGGCGACAGAATCGGACGTACCCTGAATTCTCTTATCTGTGACGGCACTATCGTTTCAGGTGGTCTTATCGAGCGATCGATTATCGGGGCAAACGTAAAAGTGAATTCATACGCTTATGTGACCGATTCAATAATCATGAATAACTGCAATATCGGCAGGAACGTAAAGATCCGCCGTGCAATTATAGATAAAAATGTTACAATTCCTGCAGGTACTGAAATAGGTTTCAATTCGGAAAAAGACAGCAAGCACTTCACGGTCAGTGAATCAGGCATTGTTGTAATTCCTAAAAACTATATTTTCCCTGCCGAGGAAACCAAAAAAGAATAGTCAGATTATTCAAACGGGGCGGATATAAAATCTTATGCGATTTTACCGCCCCGCTGATTACCCCCCTCTCCCGATTTCTCATTTCACCAAAGCCTCTCAATATTTTATATTTACAGACTTATTTCCAATAATTATTCAGCGTACGGATGCCTGCTTTAAAAGATTCAGATTTTGAAAACCGCCCTGTAAGTGAAAAACTGAAAAACCTGCCCGAATCCCCGGGTGTTTATCAGTTTAAAAATGACATGGGTAAAGTTCTGTATGTCGGCAAAGCAATTAATCTGCGCAACAGGGTCCGTTCTTATTTCCAGAATAAAAACAACTCTGCACGGATTCTGACAATGGTGAGCAAGGTCTTTGATGTGGAGCTGATTATTACCGGAAATGAGATTGAAGCTCTTGTACTTGAAAACAACTTGATAAAAAAGCTTAAGCCAAGATATAATGTTAATCTCAAAGACGATAAAACCTACCCTTATATAAAAGTTACAGATGAACCTTTTCCCAGGATATACCCGACGAGAAAGCTCTATAAGGACGGTTCAAAATACTTCGGGCCCTACACCGATGTAAAAAGCATGAAGGGGGCTCTCAGAATCATTAATCAATTATTCAGAATCAGGAGCTGTAAACTTGCACTGAATGATCTCTCTATAAGTCAGGGGAAATTCAAGGTTTGTCTTGATTATCATATTAAAAAATGCGATGGCCCATGCGCTGGATATCAGTCTGAAGCTGAATATAATGAGATGGTGAATCAGGTAATAAAGCTTCTGAGGGGCAGAACCGACGAACTGATCAGGGAATTTAAGGGCAGGATGTCAGAAGCAGCCGAAAATCTGGAATTCGAAAAAGCGGCTGAATACCGGGATAAAATTGAAAAACTCTCTGCCTTCACCGAAAAGCAAAAAGTAGTGGTGAATGATGACGCAGACAGGGATATTATTGCTGCATCTGCCGAAGGGCGTGAGGCCTCGTGCTCAATTCTCAACATCCGGAACGGAAAGCTGATCGGCAAAAAAGATCTTACTCTGAGTATAAGTGAAGGTGAGGAACCGGGTTCAATTTATGCCGGAATCATCAAACAGTATTATGCCAATCAGCCTGAATTACCGCATGAAATAGTAACTGAAGTATTACCCGATGAATCTGAATTAATCACTGAGTGGCTTCGGCTCAAGGCTGACAGGAAAGTCTATCTCACAGTACCCCAGCGCGGTGAACTCAAAGCCCTTGTAAATATGTGTCTGGAAAATGCAAGACTCAGATTAAAAGAGATTCAGCTTCAGAAATCCAAGAAGGAAGGTGATATCTCTTACTCAGTGATCGCCCTGCAGCGTGATCTTTATCTGAAAAGGCCTCCTGTAAGGATTGAGTGTTTCGACATCTCAAACATCCAGGGTTCAGACTCTGTTTCAGGAATGGTGGTTTTTGAAAACGGTAAGCCGAAAAGAAGTGATTACCGTAAATTTATAATAAAAACTGTTGAGGGTCCGAATGATTTTGCTTCCATGAAAGAAGTTATCACCCGCAGATACTCGAAAGTAATAGAAGCAGGTGAAAAATTGCCGGAACTAATTATGGTTGATGGCGGAAAGGGACAGCTGTCATCGGCTGTTGAGGCTCTTAATGAACTTGGCTTCACTCATTATAATATAATAGGTTTAGCCAAGCGACTTGAAGAGGTTTTTGTACCCGGTCAGAGCGATCCGCTTAATATTCCGAAGGTATCCTCGGGCATTAAACTCCTTCAGCAGATCAGGGATGAGACCCACAGGTTTTCTATTACTTTTCATCGCTCGCGCCGTGATAAAAGAACCCTGAGAACAGAGCTCACTGATATTCCCGGAATAGGTGAAAAGATAGCGGTTAAACTTCTGCTTGAGATAGGCTCTCTTGAAAAGATAAAAGATTCAACCCTGGAAGAACTTACAGCCGTTATCGGAGCTAAAAAAGGTGAGGTTGTTCACAGGTTTTATCATCCTGATCCCCCTGCTCAAGGCGGGGAAGAAACCTCAGCTGAGCTTAGCTAAATATTTGTAATATAATGCTTTATCTTTACCTTAAAATTTGTTTTATATCTGTTAAAATCTTTTTTCCTTTAACAGAATTTACAAATCATATTTTCATAAACACCCCTTCAGGATCCTGTTGATTCCTGTATCATGATTCATAACTCATTACTCATAACTTTTCCCCATCAGATCTCCCGAATCTTTCGGGCATTAAAAACTCTTCGTAATTTCCCCGGGTAACCACAAAAAAAGACTCCGGAGAATAGTTATTAATAAAAGTTTGCGGGAACCTGAAGCGGGAATTTTTATTCCATTAAACTCAAATGCTCTGATCCCTGAATACGTCTCTTCAAGATAATCTATTTCCTGCTGCTGAACAGTTCTCCGGATAAAAGTTCTCGCTGTGCTCTCATTGTAAGAAAGATATTTATATCGTTCTGAAATTATATAATTCTCCCGCAATGCCCCTGCATCAGTCAGGCTTTTAATATCGGAGAAGTTACCAATAAGAGCATTTCTGATGCCGTTATCATAAAAATAATATTTTTTACCTTTCTTTATCTCAGTACTTCCATTTCTGCTGGGGGCCGGGAGTCTGAAGATAATGTAAGCCTGATCCATTATACACAGGTATTTCTCTATTGTTTTACTGTCTGTTTTTGTCAGCACCGAAGTGTTTACTGCACTGCCAACCTGAAATGCAATAGCTCTGACAAGACTTTCTATAACTGATGGGTACCTTAGTCCGTTAATGGTAAATACATCCTTGAACAGATAATCGGTTACAAGAGCCTTTAAGGTCCTCACTGAAAATTCAGGGATTGAAACCACTTCCGGATAACTCCCCTTAATAAGCCTCTCATCAAGACTTCCCTTTTCCGTAATTATGTCAGAATGATTAACAAGTTCAGCAAAACTGAGCGGATACAGCATAAATTCAAATTTACGTCCCGTAAGTGATTCAGATGTTTTGCTCATAAGCTCAAATGCAAAAGCACCTGTTGCAATAACCTGTACTTCTTTAATCTGGTCAATGAAAATCTTTATTAAGTTTCCGATATCATCTATCTTCTGAGCTTCATCTATGACAAGAATCCCATAGCCCGCTGAAATACCGGCCGGCTTTTCTCTGTATGGTTCCTTAAACCACTCTTTCACATTAAAATCATCCCCGCTCAGATACAAGGTCTTCCTGCCAGAATTTTCAGTTATCCTCTGCACAAGTGTGGATTTTCCGGCCTGCCTGGGCCCGAAAATAATTATGGCTTTGCCACGGAACATGAACTGAGGAATTATATCTTCCAGATGTCTTTTGATCATAAATGATATTTTTTGTTTTTTAACATCGTTAAAAACTAAGTTTTTTGGATTTTATTCCGGTATAATCATAATATGCTTTCCTCAGAATATAATCTGGCGGGGAAATGCATTCTGATATTTAAAGATCTGAGATGTTAATACATCTTTAACGGGCGTCTTAACTTTTTTGAGCCACGGGGTAGTTAAGTTTTTAAGAAAGATTCAGTTTTCATTGTTGATTTTTTAGGACTACTTATCCTGAGTATTCTCTGCCCTCATCTGCATCAATAGCAAATCCCTTGTTAACAATTATCTTTTCATGATGATACATCAGATTATTAAATGATGCTGAAAATCTCAGAGTGTATTCAGACTCGTTGACGATGATAAATCTGTCATGCTCTTTTTTGGAATTATATTCAGCATAAGTTATTGTCAATGAAGGCCACTTCTCTGCAATAAGGTATTGCAGTTCATCCCGGAGTTGTGATTTTCCATATTGTTCTATGCTGTCTTTACCAGGAGATGAGACAAATGAGACTGATTCAATTCCCCTGCTCATTTCAAGACAGCTGAGTATAAACTTTAAGTCATTTCTGAACCGGTTATCTGTAAAAAGATATTTATCAATGAACTCAAGCTTTTTTGCCCCTCTTAGATATGGAGCAAGGAATTTTAACCCGGTAATTTCCTCTTTATCATTAAATCTTATCTTTCTGGGGATCCTGAATAGAACACAGCCAGGGTTCTTCAGTTCTTTTATATCAATAAATCTGTCAGTATTATATGAATTGACCGTTTGTTCGGGAAGAGATTCAGAGATAGATCCCAGGAGAAGTTTATCCGGAGTAAATTTTTTTGCAAGTTGTAACACGGGATCAGGAAGCATCTTCATTTCAGAGTCAGATACAGGTACAAAGTTGAGATTCCTGGCACTTAAAAGCTGATTAATAAAATTAACCATCCACGGTTCAGGAAATTGTTTCTTCAGAGATTCAATTAATTCAGGCCAGTTACAGATGTTTTCTGAAATGACAATTGTGTGAAAATTTTTTAGTTTATCAGTAAGTTCACTGAAAGCCTTTAACCCCGCTGCTGAGTCTTCCTTCAGGAGTCTGCATACACTCTCTATCTCGGCAAATTCAATGACTATCGGTTGTTTCAATTTTCACTACCTTTTTTTAACTGTGCCTTGAGTAATTCAAAAGTGAGATTTGAAGCTTCATCAAAAAAACCGTCCGGCCACTCTTCAATAAAATTACCTTTCTCATCAAGCGGCAGGGCTTTCGCCTCAATTTTCCCTTCTTCATTTTCCCTGAAATAAAAAACACTTACCTCATCAATCTTTACCTTGTTTTCTGCAATTAAAATCTGAAGTCTTCTGATTATATGCTCAGAGTGAGTTTCTATTACATTTAAATTTTTATAAAGGTTTGTATTGATCTCAACGATCTTAGCCATATTTTGATTAGATAAACTTTTTCTGACATAGTTTTTATAGTAACTGTCTTTAATTTTGTCTGTTAAAAAATCAACAAAATAACTTTGCAGCTTTGGATTAAGATGCAATTCAGGCTGTTCAATCAAAAGAACCTGATTAAATCTATAAAAAGCGTAGTAAATTACTAAAAACAACTGCTGAAAACCACTGCTTGCACTTGCAAGATTTACTTTTCTCCCTGATCTTATGAATTCAATTGAAAAGAGTGGTGTGTTTTCAACTTTATAGAAGTAATCACAAAACCCAAATTTTCGGAAGACATCCAGCATATTCAGATAAATTTCATATTCAGACCTTACTTCATCTTCGTACATCTCCCCGGAAATCAATTTAAGAGCGGTTTTTTCATCGGGCAGAGTATATAATAATCTCTTGTATTCGTCATTGTAGTCATTCTTGTACAAATCATAATAAGGCTCGGGCAAGTCTCTGACTGTTTTAGCATGATTATACCAAATTGCCAAGGTTTGTTTAACCGCAATATAAAGTAACAAATAAATATAATTCACTTTAACCAGCAGATCACCGGGGTTATCAGATCCGTACTTTTGAATTAAAATCCATAATATTACACTAAAATCCAGATCATTCAAGCTTTTATATGAAGAGAGTTCCGCAAAGTGCTTGTTAAGATTAAAATTTATTCCTTCAAGATTATTTAGGAATAGAAACCCTCCAAAAATTTCAAACTCGGCATCAAGTTTTTTGCTGAATATCTTGTATCGTGGGATTAGTTTATCAAAATTCAATTCAAATGTAATTCCAATGTTTATGTCAAAAGCAGTCGGGTGTTTAAAGTTTAATTCTACAAGGTTTTTATAGATTTCATTCAGATCTACTTTCTCTTCATGGAGCACCTCATTATAATAAGCATCTCTCTCTTTCTCAATTAATTCCTTAATATTCTTTTGTATTTCAGTTATTCCATTAAAGGCAATATTGTATTGATCAGTTACATTGTTTATATATAGAAAAGAGCTATCAAAATTATTGATCAGCGAATATAGTTCTGGGTTAAGACTATCGGTTTCAATAACTGAATAAAATCGTGAATAATGTAGCTTGAATAATTCCGCAATTTCACTCTCATCATTTAAGGCAGAAATCATTTTTGAGTTTTGATGAGCCTCTGAGAATCTTGTTATATGGTCATATTTTAGTTGAAGGATTTGCTTCCAATCATCATTATTAAGTTCAAGGATGACATCATATTTTATATTTTCAATATCATCACTGATTTTGATGTATTTGAGGTCGTAAAGCTTTTTTTGCCAACAGAAGTCGAAATCAGGATGCATTACATCTTGAAATAATGCCGCTATTGCTTTAATAACAGTGCTTTTTCCGCTGCCATTAGGTCCAAAAAGAAAAGTATAAGGACTTAACTCAATCTCAACATCCTCCAGGCATCTGAAATTACGTATTCTGAGTTTTGTTTTCATTTTCCCCTCAAGAGGTTTTAGATATTCTGATTAATAATTTTCAATGGCTGTTCAGCTTTTTATCCTGCTTAAGTTCTTCAGCGGTTACAAATATCGGGCGTATATCAACCGGTAATACTTTAAGTTTTTCAACAAGCACAGCAAGCTCAGCGCTCATATACCTGAATTTATTAATCAATGCTTTTGCTTCATCATAATCACCGGTTGCCTGGATAGTAAGGATTCTCTCAAGAAGGCGACTTACCGACTTCAAGTAATTATCATAATCTATCTCAATTAAAGCATTTACAACTTTTATAGCACCTGTTTTCACCAGATAATTAAATATTATGGCGTTACCGCCGCCGTGAGCCTCATTGATTCCGAACCTTACAGAACGAAGCAATCCGGCAGTAAATGTCGCAATAAACTGCTTTTCACTTATAATGTGAACTCCTCGTCTGCTGAGAGAGATATTATGAAAAAACCCCATGGTATCGGCTTTGCATTCCTCAATTGTTGAGTAAGTCTCTTTGAGCCATGACTTTACTTCATCTCTCTTTCCGTCTTTCATTATTATACCGGGACCCATTCCGTGCGACATCTCATGGAGCAGAGTATGATTAAAAAACGCCTCGAAGGTGAGGTTAGCTAAATCATTTTTATTTAATACTTTAGCAGCTATAGGCTGAAGCAGTTTTTCAAATTTGGCCTCATGAATATTCTTCATCAGAACATTTTTTGAGCCGTATTTTTCTCTCACCTTTTCATCATTAGGCAGATTGAAGGCAAGAGTCTGGATCCCCGCCTTTGCATCGCCCGCATTGATAATCTGATTCACAACAAGAATTTTTGAAATCTTATTCCTTGAAAAATTCCTGTGTTCTTCAGCGAGCGGCAGCTCTTTTTCCAGTTCATCGAGCATTCCCTCAAACATGATAAGTTTATCAGTTTCTTCTTTATCCTTAACTGTAAGGAAAAGTTCGAATGCCGTTTTAAGATTCAGCAGTCCGTCCTCATACACCTCATAGGGGCCGACCACAACCTCAATATCCTCATCATTGCATAAAACCCATGATACTTCACTAGAATCATAATTGTCTGAAAGCAGATCCTCTGCCCTTTCAGTCAAAAACTTTTTCAGGGAACCTTCCTCCGCATATTGAGCCGCCTGTTTAAGAATATCGCTCAGTTTGTAGATCAGGATACGGTACTTGCATGAGTACATCACGGGTTCGGGATAGCCTTTCTCGTTTCTCTGAATCACTGAATAAGGTGATATGATATCAGGCAGTCTTAAAGCCGGAGCATTCTGAATATAATCTTCAACATCCTGTCTGGTCATATCTTCCGGATAGAAAGCGGCGCCGGCAGGTTTTGAGTAGTTCCCGATCAGGCATTCGTCATGATTTAACCGGTCAAAAGGTCCGGCCATGAGAGTAAAAAAGTCACGCTCTTCATCAGTCCCCTCTGCTTTCAGCTTTTCTCTGATTGCGGTGTTCTGCGCGAATGACTGCTGAAGAAATATTTCATCAATAAGCTCAACAGCATTAAGAAGCACTCTCAGAATCTGTCTTGATCTGCGGCTTAATCCGGAAATATCTGCCTTTACTTCAACACTTACGAATTTTGCAAGGGCACTGTTTATTTTTTCTCTGCTCATTTTTCTTCCAGAAACTTTTTAATTACTCCCGATACATAATCAAGCTCACAACTTGGCTGAAGATGCCCGCAATCCCCTTTCAGGACAACAAGCTGAGCATTAAGATACCCCGCTATCTCTTTTGCTTTCCCGTTAAAAACAAGCAGATCACTATCAGAAACAATTATAAGCATCTCTGCTTCTATTGCTTTTGCCGCTTCTTCCATTGAACCCCCGAAATTCTTAGTAATGTCATGGTCACGCATCATTATCATCTGTGTCAGCCAGTTGCCTGAGGGAAAGGTGACGGTATCAGGTCTGAAGAAGGAATTCAGCATTGAATCAACTTTTTCAGGAGCGGTGTTGTTCTCAACCCATTCGGGAGTCCGCCCCAGAAAGTACTGATACATATTTAAGAGCGGCAGGATATCCTTTTCAGGCATATTGTATTTTCTGCCAAGGAGAACCTGATTGATCGCTGCCTGATATAAAAGTTTGTTTGATGCTCCCTGTTTCGGTGTTCCTACATATGGAACAATCTTTTTAATGAACCCGGGATACTGAACCGCCCACTGGAACATCTGCATCCCTCCCATTGACCCCCCGATGCCTGCAAAAAGCTGCTTCAAACCCAACTCCTCTGTAACCAGCCGATACTGGGCTCTGATATTATCTTCCATCGTGAGTTCAGGAAACTCCCCTTCGGTGTAATTTGACGGAGAGGATGAAACTCCGTTTCCAAACGGGTCAGGCAGTATTACAAAATATTTTGTTGAATCAGCAAATTTATCAGGTCCTGCAAGGATAGCAACTGTTTTTGACCTTCCTCCAAACCACGCCGGGAAAATCACGGCATTTGATGAGTCCTGATTTAATTTTCCGGCTGTACGGTAACCGAGAACAGCGTTTTTAATCAAGCCTCCTTTTGAGGTTTCAAAATCACCCAGGTTAAAAAATTTCTGCTGAGGGTATGAACTGAAGGTCACTACGAGAAGTAACAAGAGATGTTTCATGAAATCACAGTAATATTTTGGAAATTCTCCTTAAATATAATTACTGCAAAGATTAAAAGACAATCAGATCATTCAGGAAAATCCATGAACTGATAAAGTAAGTAAATATTCAGGTTCTGATTTAAGGCTTTTCAGTGCCATCACGGGAGGGATTTTTTATAAGCCTGAATGACATCACCACTGCAATAAGTGTAATTAAAAGTATGAAAGCATAGGTTAGATAGGTATAAAGTGATGACCTTTCGGCATCAGAGATAATCAATCCTGAGGTATTTCCGCCGAGAATGAAGGCAGACCAGTAATAAGGATTTGCAGAGTATTTTATGATAAACTCTTTTTTTGCCTCTGAAAGTGCCTCAGACTTGCTTTTTCCCTCACGCAACCCTTTGTAAAACAATTCCATAAATACGGAGGTGTACTTATCGCTCACATCCCAGAGAGAAACGAGAGTGCTTTTTGCGCCGGCATCAAAAAAAGCTTTCTGCATTCCGAGTATCCCCTCGGCTCTATCTATTCTGCCAAGGCCTGACCTGCAGGAACTTAGTGTCACGAGTTCGGCATTAAGGTTCAGTTTTACAGTCTCTCCGACTTCAAGGAAACCGTCATTCTGATTATCATTTGTATTAGAAAAGACTATCAGCGGCTGATTCTTATACAAAAACGAATGAGTTGAGAGATGGATTATCCCGGCTCCCGAGGCATTATTCTTGAAATTTGTTTCACTTGCCTCCTCGGAAAGATAGGTTTCAGCGGCATGAAGTATGTTGCCAATTTTTTCAACCTCATCACGTGAATGCATTAAAGGATAAAGTACGGCACTTCTCAGGGAGAATTCATCCTGATCAAGCGCTCCCCTCCTGGAACTGTAGTAATCATCCGAAGTTGTGAGACTTGGATCACCCATCAGCAGCACATTTTCAACAGGACGGGAATTCCTGCCTCTGAGATTGGAATAGACCAGAAGCGACGGAGTGTAAGAAATAACATTCCTTGTAACAAGAAACTTTGATTTGGAGTAGTTATATGCTCCGTATTCAGAGGGGTCTGAAATGACAAGGAATTCAAGAGGGATGTAGGTTAGTTCCGGCTCCTGAGACACAATTATTTTTGATCCTTCAGGAATCCCGCTCAAAATCTTCTCCAGGTATTTATTATAGAAGTTATAAGCTTCTATAGTACTGAAGGCAAAAAGATCCTGATTAAGGTTAAATTCGCCGTTTTTTATTTCAGGGCTGAAATATGGAGTTATCTTCTCAAGACCTGCCCTTAGGGAATCTGTGGAAAAGCTTTGTTTATAAGCAGTTACCTTTCCCCGGTTAACAACAAAAAAGACAGGCATCCCTTTAATAACAGATATTGAAAGGAAATATTCATCATCAGAAAGAACATTATCTGAAAGCAGTGAAGCTCCTGCCGCAACAGGTCTGATAAACTCTTTCATTTCCGGAAATCTGAACAGAACTTCATCAATCATTGATTCCATTCTCTTTTTAACAGACTGTTCCCTTGAAGAAGGGATCAGCCCGTTGTTCAGTCTCCACATGTTATCATAAAATTCTTCAAGCCGTGTCGGATCTTTAAGAACTGACTGAAGTTTTATATTAAATAAATTCTGAAGGCTGTTCCTGGATCTTGACCTGTCAAGTGATAAAAAGGATTTTGTGTAATCCCCTTTCCCGAAATAATATTCGGCTGCAGTTCTGTAATAACCTGCATATTCGGAAAAGAACTCAAGCTGAACGGCACTGTTTGTAAAGATATAGTTATTCACTCTTTCAAGTGCTTCAAGAGCTTTATCAAAATAGAGCGATACTTCATCACCTGCTCCCGCAGCAATCTCTGCCTCACCCATTTTCATGTAAATTTCAGCCAGATTCACATAATTTTTCTTCTTCAGGGCTATCTTTTCTGCTTCCTTGAGACTGAGCCTTGCCTCCCTGATCTGGTTGCTTCTCAGATAATAGGCTGACCTCAGAACCAAAAACTCAATATGATGATGACCTTCATCAGCGTAATTTTCAAATCCGGCTAATTTTTGCAGAACCTCAGCAAGCTGTACATCCTTATGTGTTTCGAGATACAATCGTGCTTCAATGAGATAGGCTTCATAAATTCTGGCCGGGTCATTATATGAAGAAAATACTTCCCGAGCCCGGTTAACTGATTCAATGACCTTATCATTTTCTCCGGTCTTAAGCAGAGCATGAGCACGTTTGAGAGAAAGATCTGCAGCAAGGTAATCATTACCTGATCTGACCGCAGATTCCTCCCCACTCAGAAAAGTTTCACCTGCTGTTTTATACCTGCCAAGATTATACAGCAATGCCCCCCTGCCCAGGGAAAGTTCTGCATCAGCTTCATCATTGGCTTTTCCCGGATTCAGTTTTTCCGCCTCATCATAATATTCAAGGGCTTTGGCATAATTTCCGAGATTTGTATATATATCTCCAAGTCCTGTGTAATTTGAGAAGGCTCCTCTTATATCGTAATTTTTGTACTTCAGACCCTCTTCGTAATAATAGAGTGCCGCACCGTAATTTCCAGTCTCACCGTAAAGACGCCCTATATTGCTGCAGAGTATTCCAAGACGTCCTTTGTTAAAAACTTTTACAAACAGATTATAACTCTCAGAATAAAACTTTCGGGCCGTTACAATATCATTTTTATATGTAAAATGAACCCCGAGTTCTGAAGCAGAAACAGCCCTCAATTCATCATCATCTATGGTTCCCGCAAGATTATATGCGCTCTTCAGAAGAGTATATCCTGAATCAAAACTTCCCTCTTCATCCGCAATAATGCCAAGATTTATTGATGACCTGATTTTTTCTGAAAGATCTGAATTTTTTTCTGCACTCTCTAAAGCTGTTTTATAGTTAAATGATGCATTTTCGTAGTCGCCTGAAAGCAGATAAAGGGAACCGGCTGCATTCAGGATTCTCGCCCTGTATCTCAGCCTGTAACTATACTGATCCCCCAGAATGTTATCGGTATTCTCCAAAATTTGGAGAGCTTCTTTATATTTACCAGATGCTCTCAGCAGAGAAGAGTATAAAACAGAAGAATAAACTATTTCACTGCTGCCCGATTGAAGTTTTACCGCCCCGGCTGCATACTCAAGAGCTTTTTGCAGGTCACCGAATTTCTGTTCCAGCAGACTCATCGCATAGTTCATATAAAAAGGGGATTTGACGTAAGACTGTGCAATTGACCTGAATTCGTCTGCTTTAGTGTAACTGTTCACGGTTACAATTGCTTCTTCATAAAATCCCGGATAATCGGGTGAATACTTCATGGCTTCTCTGAACCTGCTCCATGCAGATTCATATTTATTCTGCTGCCTGATTTTTACTGCCTCCTCAAAGAGCTTCTGCCAGCCCTGAGTGCGGGGTATTACTTTTAATTTGTTTTTCAGTGCAAAATGAAGAGAGTCGTTAAATTCTCCGGCACCGGTGCCGCTGTGGTTCAGTTCGCTGCCGTTCCGGAGTATGAAAGCCGTAAGGATGACACTCAGAAGTGCAAAAACGGGTATTCTGATCAGTAACAGTTTATTAATTATCAATTTTCTCGGTTCAGTAAATCAAGCAGTGTAAGTGCATCATCCATAAAGCTGCCTCGGTTTTCAATAACAAGCTTAAGGTGTTTTTCTGCGCCGGCTTTATCGTCAAGCAATAAATATGCTTTACCCACATAATAATAAGCATCAAAGGTTACATTTTCAAATCTACCCGAGGTGTTTTTATCAATTACAAGCTGAAATTGTTTAATTGAATTAAGAAGATCTTCCCTTTCATATTTTTTCATCACACCAAGCACACTTTTTTCAGATTTGCTCAGATATAGCAGCCCCAAAACATAATGCGTATAAAATATCGTTTTATCACCTGAATTCACTACTGCATCTTCATTCAGGAGTGAAATAGCCTCATCATATTTGTTCTGAGCAATTTCAGACAATGCTTTGTCAAAGTAACCGTTACTCCTGCCTCTGAATTGTGAGATATCTTCAACCGGGTTATTCCCGGCAATCTTCTTATATCCCGGCATGGAAACCGAGGAGTAAAGGGAAAGTCCCAGCAATCCTATAATGAAAACCACCGAAGCTGCCGCTGCATATCTGATTATAGGATTTAATGCAAACAAAGAATATTTTCTGTGCTTTTGTGTTGCTGCTGAAGGTTCCTGAACCGTTTCTGTTTTTTCTCTGAATTCAACACCGGTGTACTCTCCTTTAAGTTCGTTAAAGATATCAGAGCACTCATGACAGGAATTGATATGTTTTCTTAAGCTCTCAAAATACACCGGGACTGAGGAATTCTTCAGGTAATCCCGGTAAACTATATAATCGGCAATCGTTTCATATTCAGGGTGAAGATCCGCTCCCAAACTCTTTATATCATCGCAAAATCTCAGAAATTTCCTTATCTCATCGTCTTCTTTTGCAAGTGCTTCAATAGCGCTGCGGTTCTCATTTTCACCGGCCAGATATTCAACTAATCTGTCAAAATTGTTCATTCTTAAAATTCCTCAAAATAGAGTTTTTGTGTTCTTCGTTACATAAATAGTTTCATTCATGTTACTAACGTGACATTTCCATAAGATTTTTCATCTCTTCCATGCTCCTGTAAAACATTTTTTTAACTGCGGGTTCATTTTTGTGCAGCCTATCCGCTATTTCTTGAAATTTAAGGTCTTCCCAGATTCTCATAAGTACTATCTCCCGCTTCTCCCCCTTCAGATTATTGATTAGTCTCACAGCCTTTTCCTTATCGAAAGTATCAAAGTCATCCTGCGGAGCCTTCCGTTTGACAATTAGCTTTTCATCGAGCGAAAGGGCTGATACCTTCTGAGCTTTTTTATAATGATTGACAAAAATCAGGAATACAACCCGCCGCAGCCAGAATTCGGGATTTTCCACTTTTTCCAGATTATTCATATAAGTAAGACAGGTATTCTGGGCAAGATCTTCGACA
>CAYPMQ010000056.1:0-14424 GCA_964411625.1 uncultured Ignavibacteriaceae bacterium | reverse complement strand
ACTTGTAACGGTGATAGCTTCTTATGAATAAAATTCTGCTGTTTCCTGTATTGCTGTTCATTTTTACAGTCAGCGTTACGGCTCAGCTTACAGAAAGTGACACATCTGCATTGTCTTATCAGGCGGGTGTTAACGGCAGTCTTATAACAGGAAATGTTGAACGGCTCCTGATCATGTCAAATCTCACTATTTCGACTGTTCATGATGGCTGGGGGATCAGGAGTTATAACACCTGGCAGTACGGCACAATAGGGACCAGATTTACAGAGAATGATTTATTCTCCAGAAACTTTTTTTACCTTAACCCGGATGCGGCTGTATATCCCTATTTCATGTTCTGGCTGGAAACTAACCGTCGCCGTGATCTTAATCCCCGCATTCAGGCCGGGCCGGGAGTCACCTGGGCGTTTCAGAAATCTGCAGCTCATTCATCAAAGCTTTCCTTTACACTTACTTATGAAAAAAGCGATTTCAACCGAAGCAATTTTGAAGAGCCTGAATACGCAGGAAATACTGTGACTGAGACCTGGAGAGGTACATTCAGAATTGCGGGACGTCTTAATTTTTCCGACAACAGAATCAGGCTATTTTATGAAACATGGCTGCAGCAATCGGTTACGGATTCAAAAAACAGAAGATTTTATATTAATGCAGGAATTGACGTTCCGGTATCTGCCCGATTTTCATTCAGAACGTCTTTAATCTATAATTATGAAAGCATAGTTCTGAAGGGGGTTAAAAAGGAAGACACGATGCTGCTGTTCGGTATAATTTTTTCAGGAGGCGAATAAATGATTGTTAAACGTACTTTTAACCCCCTTAAAGTCTGGGGATACATCAAGGGACCCGCAACCATTTCCATAATCTGGGCAGTAACTGCATGGGTCGTTTTTTATCCCGGCAGACAAAACTGGTTTACACTTAATCTGACCCTTGCCGGAATTCTTGGTTCTGCACTTGCAATATTCATCGCATTCAGAAATAATTCTTCATACGGCCGCTGGTGGGAAGCGCGTACAGCATGGAGCAGCATTCTCGGTGCTTCGAGAATTCTGGGAAGACTGATTATCACATTTACCGACAGTCATTCTCATCAGCAGAACTATGACCCCGTCAGAAGCGAGGGTTTCAAGAAGGAACTGATAAACAAAGTAATTGCATGGGCGCATTCACTGAGGATACAGCTCCGCGGAGGAAAAAATTTTTCTGAAATCAGGAAATACTTCCCTGCAGAAGAAGCTGATTCCGTGATGAAATCTGAAAACAAACCTGTTTTTATAAAACTGCTGATAGCCGGAAGAATTTACAGGGCAATGGCCGACGGTACTCTCGGGGGATTTGACAGCTTTCAGATGGAAGGTCAGCTGCTTGTGCTCTCAAACATGCAGGCATCATGCGAAAGGATTAAAAGCACACCTCTGCCAAGACAGTATGATTTTTTCACCAGGGTTTTTGTTTATCTTTATATAATTTTACTTCCGCCTGCGCTTCTCGGTTTATATAATTCACCTTCTTATTTATATCTTTCATGGCTCGCTATACCGCTTTCGGTTATCATCTCATCGGTGTTCATCATAATGGAAAGAACCGGAGCAGCAAATGAAGACCCATTTGAAAACCTCGTAACCGATGTGCCGATGACTTATATCTGCAATACCATTGAGAGAGATCTTCTGGAGATGCTCGGCTCAGATGAAAGACCTGAAAAAATCATGGCTGAAGACGGCTACATTTATTAATCAATTTTCAGAAGAGAATATTATGTCTGCAAATCTGATGGAAAAAAACAGACTCGAAGCTTTCTCAGACGGAGTGCTTGCTATTATCATTACGCTTCTCGTACTCGAAATCAAAGTGCCCGAGGTGCATGGAGAAGTTAATGCTCAGTCGCTTTATCACGCTTTGCTTTCCATACTCCCAAAGTTTTTGAGCTGGGCGCTGAGCTTTTTCATGGTTCTTATAATGTGGGTGAATCATCACAGGATTTTTTCGGAACTGAAATCGGTGAACAACCAGCTGCTGTGGCTTAACGGAATCCTTCTGTTTTTTATATCATTCATAACTTTCCCCACTGCATTTCTTGGTGACTATTTTAACCAGCAGTTCACAATGATGTTCTTTGGCATCTGGATGTCGTTTACCGCTTTCACCTTCTCAATGCTGAGGCTATATATATATAAAAATCAGTGGCTGCTCAGAGAAGGAATATATTCTGATGAGTATAAATCACTGCTTACGCGCTCGCTGATGTTCGGCCCGCCTTTTTATCTTCTCGGTGCATTATCCACTTTCATCCATGTTTATCTGGGGTACGCAATGTATGCAATGGTGCCTCTCTATTTTGTCTTTTTCGGAAGTAATAAAACTAAGGAATAATAAAATGAAAATAGCTATCATAGGCGCCGGAAATGTAGGAGGCGCACTTGCAAAAGGATTTGCAGATGCAGGTCACACAGTGATCATTGGTGCAAGAGATGTGAATTCTGATGATGTGAAGTCACTTCTTACGTCCTCATCTGAAATATCAGCTGCTTCAGTAAGCGAGGCAATCAATCTTGCTGATACAGTTTTAATCTCAACACCCCCTGAAGCGGCTGTTAAAATTGCAGAAGCCAATCCGCAGCTTAGGTATAAACTCGTGATTGATGCAACCAATTCGGTGTTTAAAAATCCCGAGCCTTATAAAACTGCATTTGAAGGAATCAAGGCTTTAACGGGATGTGAAAATATCGTGAAATGCTTTAACACAACGGGATTTGAGAATATGGCTAATCCCCGATACGGAGATATCGGGATAGATATGTTCATGGCCGGCAACAGCTCAGAGGCAAAATCAGCCGCTAAAAAACTGGCTCTGGATATCGGGTTTGAAGAGTGTTATGATTTCGGCGGTGATGATAAAGTTGCCCTTCTTGAGCAGTTTGCCATGAGCTGGATCAACCTCGCAATATTTCAGAAGCATGGAAGAGGTATTGCATTTAAATTGCTGAAACGCTGATTTTTCCGGAGGGGGCGGAACTTCTTAATTTCGCCCCTCTTATTGCGGCTTGCATTAAATGTTATCCGCTTAAATTACCCTGGTTTCCTTCATTTTATTTTTTCTCCTTTGCTTCAGCCTCTGTTTGAATATATTCCGATTTCTCAGATATTTGTACATGGATTAATTTTCATTCAGGATTTCCCATGGCGGATAATGAAGGCTGCGGATGCGGCTTAATAGTAAAAATAGCACTCGGTATTGTTTTAGCATACATAATAATTTCATTCTTATAATTCAGGACTGAATTGCGGATATACGTCGGATCAAAAAACCCCGTGAAAAACGAAGCTGTCAAAGAAGCTTTTAATCATTATTTTAAGAATTTTGAGATCATTCCGGTTGATGCCCCTTCGGGTGTGAGCGATCAGCCTTTTAATGAAGATACATTTACCGGTGCTGAAAACAGGGCAATATACCTGCATGATAAATATGCTTCAGTTGATGCCCCGGGTGATTATTACACAGCGGTAGAAGGCGGGGTTATTCAGCTTTACGGCAAATGGTATGCCCTCGGGTGTGCATGTATTATTAATCCGCAGGGGAATAAGGGTTTCGGCACTTCATCATGGTTCCCCCTTCCCGAAACTGTGATTAATGCCCTTCGTTCAGGCGAAGAACTCGGTCACATAATAGACAGGATTGCCGGTGACAATAATTCCAAACATAAAGGCGGGGCAATAGGGTATCTTACAAAGGGTGTCATACCCAGAAAAGATCTGTATGTTCCCGCGGTGATCTCTGCTCTTATTCCTTTCATTAACCGGGAATATTTCTTTTAGGAATCATCTTTTACCGGAGACAGGGTCTGGATTCAGGAGTCAAATACCCGCCTTTTGATCAGGAACAGTACAATTGAATCATCCCGGCGTGTCTGATTAATGTTCCCGCAGTATAAATGTTCTTCCGATGCGCAGCGCATAAGAATATTATGGGTAACTGATATTAAACCCGCAAGCGGGTTGATTTTACGGCGCACAAATGCATACTGTTTGACAGAACACTGCAATCAGGAGGCAGGATCAATTTTCAGGAATCAGAGGTCTTAGCTCCGCAGTTGGTTTCCGTTTTTAAAGGCGCATAGGAAACGCTGCATCGGGGTACAAAAGCATTGCAGGCACGGCATTGGAGACTCAAACATTCCGTCTCTGCTAATAAAAATCCCTCATAACTACCCTCACCCATATGAATGCACAACTGTTAACCATCAATTACCGTTGGGTTTAACCGGAAAATCAGGTGGCAGGATCAGTATTAAGGAAACAGGATCTCATTTCAGCAATTTGATCCCCGCCGGGGATCTCCGCTTGTAGAAAAATCTATTTAAATAGAGGCTAATCTCCATCGGAGATTTCCGTAAAAACTCTGGTTTCAGGACAATTCACACACAAGCAATAAAGGCTGCCCCCTTTTACAGAAGCAGCCCCGTGTAATTTTTGATACTAAATCAGCATGGGTTATTTAACCGGATTTCCGTCCTTATCAAGGAGTATGGGATCACCGAGTCCAAGCTCTTTAAGTTTATCCATCTGTGTGGCTTTATCACCAACAATAAGATAAACCATTTCATCAGGACGCAGATACTGCTGAGCAAGTCTTTTATGCTCATCAAAGCTGAGATTTGCAATCTGTTTTTCCTGTGTCTTGATATAATCATACGGCAGATTGTATTTGGCAATAGCTCCGAGCATGCCTCTGAGTGCGCCGAGCGTCTCAAATCTGAGAGCGTTTGATTTAATGAGAGCATCTTTTGTGAACTTCATATCCTCTTCGCTGATACCGTTGCGGTATTTTGCAATCTCGTTTTTGAAAATCTGAACTGATTCAAAAGTTGCATTTGACTGTACACCTGCGCTTGCAACAAAGTATCCGGGATATTCATTGCCCGATATATTTGTCCTCGCACCGTAAGTGTATCCCTTTTCCTCTCTGAGAATAAGATTCACTATTCCGTTAAAGCTTCCGCCGAGTTTGTAATTCATAACGGTTGCATTGAAGTAATCAGGATGTGTGTAGGGAATGGCAATATTACCGATTCTTATTTCTGACTGCTTGGCACCCGGGAAATCAACAAAATAAACCATCGGTTTTGAATATTTGCGGAATGTCTGCGGAATTTCAACTTTTGTTGAGTTTTTCTTCCACTTTGATTCTATCCTGCCAAACACCTTCATTGCATCGTTCTGGCTTATATTGCCGGCAATTGTGATGTTTGAGTTCTGAGGAGCCATGGCTTTATCGTAATATGCTTTCACCTCATCAAGAGTGAGAGCTGCAACAGTTTCTTCAGTGCCTGCTATGTTTTTTGAGAGAATATTGTCATCTCCGTAGATAAGACGAGCATAAACATTGCTTGCAGTTGCATTTGCCGATGTTTTGCTTCTCTTGATTCCTTCGGTGATTTCATTTTTAAGACGTCCGAATTCTTTTTCATCCCACCTTGGTTCAAACATAATTTCCTCAACAAGTTTAACGGTCTCGTCAAACTTTGAAGAGAGGCAGTTTGCCCTTACAACAACGGCATCATCACCGGCTGAAACTGAAATAAATGATCCGAGATCTTCGATTGCCTGCTCAAGTTCGAGGGGGGTTTTACTTTTTGTACCCTGCATAAGCATGCGTGCCATCATATTGGCAGCTCCCACTTTTGAAATATTATCGAGAAGGAGGCCTCCTTTGATGGTGATCTGGAAATCAACCAGCGGAAGTTCGTTCTGCTCAATCCCCAGAACTCTGATTCCGTTTGAAAGGGTTTTATCCCATATTACCTGATCTTTGAGCAGCGGATCAGGACCATTAACGGGCATCTGCGAGCGGTCAAATCCTGAAGAGACCGGGTTAACTTTAACCTTGTTTTCCGGTTTTTCAGCTATTGCCTGCTTTTCCTGATCATTATATGTTTTAATGTTATCTGAAGTGATAACAAATGGATCTGAGTTTGCAGCTGCCAGTTCGGGTTTCCCCTTGGGTACAAAGCTCAGGAGCACATAGTTTTTTCCTTTAATGTACTTGTTGTAAACATTCCAGACATCATCTGAAGTTACTGCAAGCATATTTTTGAGATCTTCATTCAGATAATCGGGTGAATCCTTGAAGATGTTATAACTTGCAAGCTGCTGAGATTTGCCGAGAACGCTGGCAATCGAATTATAAAACCGGGTCTCGATTCCGGCTTTTGTTCTTGCGAGATCCTTCTCAGTAAATCCGTCTTTTTCGAAACGGGCAAATGCTTCCATTATTGCCTGTTCAAGCTCACCGAGATTTTTACCCGGAAATGTTCTGATCCTTATTCTGAAATCGCCCGCTATCTCACCGCTGTTATTAAATGTCATGACAGAAGGGGCAAGTTTTTTTTCTTCAACTACCACTTTGTACAGGGGTGATTTCTTTCCTCTGCCGAAAAGGTCTGCCAGTACATCAAGCGCATAGGCGTCTTTAGAGTAATTCTCTGCCGAGGGATAAAGCATAGTTAGCTCGGGAGACTGGGCAAAGTTATCTTCATAATAGGCACGCTTCGTTTTTTCAAGTGTAACGGGCATCGGCTTAAGTGGTGCAACTGGTGCCGAGGGTTTAATTTCCCCGAAGTATTTTTCTATCCATTTTTTAGTCTGCTCTATATCCAGATCACCCGCAACAACGAGTGTGGCGTTATTGGGTCCGTAATATTTTGTGTAAAAATCATGTACGTCTTTAAGTGTTGCGTTCTGGAGATCTTCAAGTGAACCGATTGTTGTCCAGTTATAGGGGTGTCCTTCGGGATAAAGGAGCTTGCCGATGGCATAGCTTGTCTGTCCGTAAGGCTGATTATCGTAGTTCTGTCTCTTTTCATTCTGCACAACCGACTGCTGGTTCAGGAATGCTTCATAAGTTACAGTAGGGAGCATGAAACCCATTCTGTCGGCTTCAAGCCATAAAGCAAGCTCGAGTGAGTTTTTAGGGACAATCTCAAAATAGATTGTACCGTCCTGCCAGGTTCCGCCGTTCAGTGTTCCGCCGTTTGACTGTATCAGCTTGAAAAACTGATCCTGAGCAACGTGCTGGGATTCCTGGAACATGATGTGTTCAAAAAGATGGGCAAATCCCGTTTTACCGGGCACTTCCCTGTTACTGCCGACATGATACTGAATTGCCACTGCAGTTATCGGGTCTGATTTATCCTGATGCAGGATAACTTCAAGTCCGTTTGGCAGGGTGTATTTCTCGTAGTCAAGTTTGATCTTCTGGGAGAAGAGACTTGCCGGGCCGAGAATTAAAATGATAAGAAGTTTAAGACCTTGTTTAGTCATCTGTAAGTTACTCCGCCGTGTTAAATTATATATTTATAAGTTGTTTAATTACAAAATGTAATATAAAAAGGATAAATGAAGTAATCTGCCCCGCTTAAATAGTTAAATTGCCTTTTGTAAGGAAAAATGAAGGCCGGGCTGTGATTCTCCTGATGATCCTGATTACCGAACTGTGATTGAAGCAGAGAATACTTACCATATTTATCGGGATCTTTTTCATTTAATATATATTCTTAAATTTCACGAGGCCGGAATAAAGCGCTTATTTTTATTAATATTCATAATTAGAAATTCTGTTAACAGGTTGGCTGGATTATCGCAGAATAAAAATGAAATGCTTCATGGCGAGCAAATTGTACCAGTAGTTCTATTTACTGAAAAGGTGCGAAATCTTCGCACCATTTATGCTTGTCTTAAAACACTGACCTGTCAAAGTAACTGTCAGTGTTCAGACCACTTTTGTTGGTATGATAAACTGAATTTTATTTCAATGGGGATTATGCTCACTCCACAAAAAATCTGTCAATCTTATCAAGATAGTCCTCTCTGCTGTCAGATGTTTTCGGGAGGCATTTCTGAGTCCTTTTTCATCCGGAATAATTGATTATGATCTCACTTTGGCTGTAAGGGAATAAGAACAACAACCACCCTGAAAGGATATTCAGACTAATAGTAACTAAGACGGGGTGACTGTCCTGAACTTCAGAATATTTCATCCCCGGGGGCTGCACTTTCCCGGGGATAATAAAAGTTACTTCACCAGCAGCATCTTCTTTGATATTTTGATATCTCCTGCCGTAAGTTCATAGAAATAAACTCCCGATGAATAATCAGAAGCATTCCATCTTACAGTATGTGTGCCTGCGGCTAGTCTGTCATTAACAAGTTCTGCCACCTGCTGACCCATTACGTTGTAAACTTTAAGTTTTACATCCGAAACAGCGGGCAGTGTGAATGATATTGTTGTGGCCGGGTTAAAAGGATTAGGATAGTTCTGTGACAGATGGTAATCCGGCTTGCTGATACCGTTTCCGTCATCAACCGAAGTGGGGATATCATACATTGCAACAGCAACCGAAGGATGATTTCCTGCCACGGTAAAGGTACCTGATACTATCAGTCTGCTTCCGTTTAATTCCAGATCCACAGGATAATCATTCGTGCCGCCGCCCATGTCATTCCAGCCGCTTACGTCATAGATAGCTGTATTGCTGACAGCGTTATTTCCAGCCATGGTGAACAAACCTGAAAGGATAAGTTTCCCTCCGGCAAATTCGATATCTGAAATCCTCGGATAAACACCAATCGGATTCTCATAAGTGACGCCGCCGTAAACCTCACTCCATGTACTGCCGTCCCATTTCACCAGCGAAGTTGAATTTCCGGTGCCGGGTGAGTCAAATTCACCCCCTATATAGAGTTCGCTGTCCTGATATTTAAGGGCGTACACAATACCTGTAACTCCGTTATCTGTGGGACCGCCAACAGGAAACCATGTACCTCCGGCATATCGTGCCAAAGAATTTGCATTTATAATACCTGCAGTTGTAAAGTAACCGCCAACCACCATTGTGTCACCCATAAACTCAATATCATACACAATGCCCGGCATTCCCTCAAACAACTCAACACCGTTTCCGAAGTTTTCCCACCTGTTTGTGAGCAGATTAAAACGTGCAATTGAATTAGCCTGAAGTTCATTATTCACTGAATCACCAACTATCCTGAAATAGCCGCCGACGTAAAGATAATTATCCTTCTTTGTTATTACATTGACGGTGGGATTTACCAACCCGCCAACTCCGATCCCTACTGCAGACCACTCGCTTCCGTTCCATTTTGCAATGTGAAAAGCTGTTGTGCTGCCGGCTCTGCCAAAAGTTCCGCCCGCGTAAACATAATTTCCGTCAGCAAGCACAGTATTTACAACTCCATTTATGCCTGAATCAAGCGGGCTCCACTCACCGTTTTCATAAACTGCTATATTGCGTGCTCTTGTGCTGCCGATTATACTGAAATCACCTGCGGCATATAATTTGCTCCCTGACTGCGATGTTGTATAAACTGATCCGTCATAAACACCCTTTTCACCGGATCCGTCTGATAATTTGCTGAAGGTGCCGGTCTGAACATTCCAGCTTACTATATTGGAGAAAAGCTGATCGTTTGCCTTTGTCATTGCTCCTCCCGCGTAGAGGATATTATTAATTGCCTGCAGTGCCGTTCCTGTTCCCGGAAAATCAGAGCTGTGATTTACAATTCCGGTGCTGAGTGAGCTCCATGCGCTGCCGTTCCATTTTGCGATGCTTGAAACCTGTGCAGAGCCGGCAACCGTAAACGCGCCTGTTATGTAAACATCATTGCCGATAATTTCAACTGAGCGGACATCAGGCATTGAGGAGCCGGCAAAAGGGGATATTCCTGCACCCAGTGATGCCCATGCTGATCCGTTCCATCTTGCTATACCTCTGGCTCCGAGGGTTCCGACTGAATCAAAATGCCCGACAACATAGAGATTTCCCTGCTGGTCAGCAGCCATATCTCTTACCCAGTCATTAGTACCTCCCCCCACTTCACTCCAGGCGCTTCCGTTCCATTTTGCAAGACCTCTTGCCGGCACGGTTCCTGCTTTGCTGAATTTACCTCCCACATAAAGATCACTGCCTTTTTGCAAAAGCGAAAATGCATAAGCGGGATCATCAGGATACTCATTCCGGAGCCCCTTTTCAAAAATCTCCCACTGACCGGTGTTTACATTCCACCCTCCGAGGCCCTGCGCAGTATCTGTTCCCACGATATTGAAGAAACCACCAAACACAACGTAATCACCGTATGACGCAACAGAGTAAATCTGACCGGGTCCGATAATAGTGTCACCTGAAAAGGTAACCTGTATATTCCTGACACCGTTAAGAGAATCCTGCCCCAGAGTCTGCCAGGATGTGCCATCCCAGTAAGCAATACCATTAGCCGAAAGGCTGCCCGCTTTCGTAAAAGATCCGCCGGCAAAAAGTTTGTTGTTGATATAGGTGAGCCCATAAACAGGTCCATTAACACCATTTTCGGATCCTTCGCCAACCGAGTGCCAGTTGCTGCCATCCCATTTAACAATGTTTGATGCGACTTCAGAACCCGCCACGGAGAAATCACCCCCAAGGTAGAGATTTGTCCCATCGGAGGTCATGGTATAAACTATCCCTTTAACCACTCCGGGAACAGTAAATTCCTGACTCCAGGCTACCAAGCCGCCGGCAGGCTGAAATAACGGAACTCCTCTCTGATAATTTTTTGCTTTTTCATCAAGTTTGTATTTATTCTTAATTTCCTGCGCGTATTTGACATTGACTATACACAGCAGTGCTGTAAGTAATAATGTTGCTTTCATTGATATTTTCATGCTGTCTTCCTGTTTTGTGATACGTGTCTTTAAAGCCCTGTAAACAACCTCATTCCCCGATTTTACTCCTTTGTATTACCCGTTACGCATTCCTCAGCATCTCCCGGAAAGAGAAAAACTCCCTGACGTCCGATTAATCACAGTTTTTTATTCTGAAAAAAGCAGTCTTAATATTCAAAGAAGTGGCAAATTACCCGGTGCTATATTAATAATCCGGCCTGCCGATAGCCTTTAATTTAGGGTGAACTGCAAAGGGATCATTTAACCGGCAGAATTTGGGTTTGAATGGCTGATTCCCCGGAACTTATACTATTAATCGGATGGCTGAGGATTTCCGGTTATTGTTAAATTGCTGTTTATAAACCGGCACAACTATAAGCCGGATTTATGAGAGAATGTGACTGATTTACGGCAACCACTGCATCTTCAAAAGTAAAGCACTGTTTCATATTGATTGTATAAGATGAATCACCGCCTCTTTACCCGACAAATATATTTTTCAGGCTGAAATAATACGTTTCAATTGCGCCCGGTGATGATTTTAGTTTTACTCACTGCATAAGCGTTATTCAGCTTCTGCGTTACTTGTTGTCACAAATGTTATTATCTGAGCACTTTAGTTTAACTTAAACATTTATCAATTCCATGCGGCTGACATTAAGACATCATGGCAGTGCTTTTTTGAGTTTTAAGAATATGCAGAATGAGAGGAATGTATGTCAGGAATTTAATATAAGAAACAAAAGCGGAGTTCAGATAAGGTTTCGTTATTATCTGAAGGAAGCCCCTGAAAGCTGCTGCGCTTTTGATTCAATTCTGCCGTTAAAAAGGATTTTCTATCATGCAAGGGTCTCAGGGCAGGATATCTGGTTTGACAATCTGCCGGATCTTAACATAATCCGGGAAAATGCTTCGGTATTCACGGTTCCGGATGAGGCGGTTCTGAGTCCTTCCCACCCTAAACGCACCAGAACTGCCAACTGTTTCGGGATATATTACGGTGAGGGGAGAGGTCTTGATGCCTGCAATATCTTTGCATCTGTCTTTGACGAAGACCGTGAGAAACTAACCCTGCCGGGTGATGAAATATGGAAAAATGGGGCAATGGAGATAATTATGGAAAGGTTTAATTAAAATCAGATTTCCTTAATGTGCTCTATTATTATTGGAGAGATCTTTTAATTCAGAGGTTACGGTGTATCCGGCAGAAAAGTGAGATTCTTATGCCGGATTTTCACACCCCCGTTAGCCTCATGGTTAGGAAAAGGAGAATTCCAGCTGTTCCTCCCAGATATATCAGCCTGATATATTTTCTGCCCTCATCCCCCGTGCTTTTGTAGAGCCGGTAAGTGTTATATCCGATTGCAGAATTCATCACCCCGATTGGTATCAGATACACGGGAGCAAACCAATTCAGTGTAAAAGGTACAAAACCCAGCAGAATCACTATAGTGAAAATTACAGAACTGACCGCTAGAGCAAACTTTCTTCCCTTTCTGATTGCCCGCGAGCCGGAGTTGATAAGCTTATCCCCTTCGGCATCCATGGCATCGGCGGCAATTTCTTCTCCCAGATCAACAAGCGCAACTATCAGAGCAAAAAACAGGGCTTCCTTGCTGAATGGCTGATTAACCGATACCGTACCAAATACAAATGTCATACCTGCGGAAAAACTCACCATCAGGTTGCCAGGGAGTCCTGATTTCTTGAACCTCATATTATAAAGTGTCCCTACCATTCCGAGAACGACACCTATTATAAGCAGCGTGAGACTGACGTAAAGCGATAATACCATGCCTCCCGCCATCAGAAGCAGTGCAAAAATCAGAGCAGCCTGCGGTGAAACTCTGCCTGAGGGTATTGGTCTGTGGGGAGCATTAATTCTGTCGGTTTCAATATCGGCATAATCGTTGAGAACCAATATGGATGCTGATATCAGGAAGACGGCAAAGAATCCCGATGCCGCAAGCATGGGTGACCCAAATTCTCCCGCCGCAAGAAGCTGCCCCATTATAACGCAGATACCCGCGGCAAAAGGAAGCTCAAATCTGATGAGACTGAAGAGGGCTTTAAAGTCAGGCATAATATCTCTTGTTTAAGTTAAGATATTTCTGCAAGTGATATGTAAAATTACACCATGGCAGCGTGGTTTCAAATCTGCAGTGCATTTTCATTTTATAATTCAGTCTGTACTCCTATCTGCCTTTCCGGTGAAATTCATCCTCATTTATTCTTTACAGTCAGCCAGCTCTCTGACTTTCTAATGAGATGTTTCTCCTTTTTTTTGTTTTTTCATCTGATCCTGTTACTGTTTTTGAGCAGTTATAGTCAGTAAATTGTTGCTGCGGAGGTTTCTGAGCACTGTTAATCCCGATTCCGATAAAACTTCTCCGATTCTTTCCGGATTCAGTTTGAGCTTTGGGTATGAAGAAACATTCAGCTTCCATTCTCCCCCTGTCTTTTTGTATAGAATATCACTCACGAGAATATGTTCCTCATTAAATTCCAGGAAGCATGTAAGTATCTGATAATCATCACTTTTTACCGGGATAAACCTCGCATTCCCGGTAAGTTCCTGAGTGTAATCCCTGAAAGCAAGATAAAGATATCCGCCCGTTTTAAGACCTTTGAAGCATGTTTCTATCAGATTTATAACGTCCTGTTGTTTTTCCAGATGTGTGAGTGTATCACCTGCACAGACTATGAGATCAGCAGTACCTGCTGCATATCTGTTCAGATTAAGGATATCGTCATTAACGGTATGAATATCCTTTCCCTGAGCATTGTCCTGAAGTTCTCTGAGAAGGGGTTCGCAAAAATCTATTGCAGTAACCTTCCACCCGGCCCGGGCCAGAGCAAGTGAATGAAGACCGCTTCCTGCACCGAGGTCAACTGCAAAAGCACCTTTCCCGGGATTAATACCGGCTTCCGATAATTCTGATAAAAAAGCGTCACCTTTATCTTTCAGGTTCCCCAGCATCCAGCTGTAAAATCCCGCAAGGTGATTATCATAATGTTCTTTAACTCTGCTCATTGATTATCTTTTTAACCGTAAAATAATTCTTCATCAGTTCCGAAACCCACAGCGGCTGTCTTATATCTCCGGCGGGTTCAAATTCCCTGAATACAGGTTTGATATCCAGAACGGGCGTTCCTTCAGTGGCGTCAAGGTTTTTTACAAAAATCCTTCTTCCCTCCGTTCTGACCAGTTCAACCGTTGTAAGACCCAGTCTGTTTGGTCTGTCCTTTTTGCGCTGGGCAAATATTCCTGTAAGCGGATAGCTTTTATTTCCCCTCGGATGCGAATACCAGACAATATCTTCCGTTTTAACCTGATCAAAGATAAAGATGATCTCAAGGTGCGAGAATGACTCTATTCCTGCCAGAGCCTCAGCGGGCACGTTGTCTGCAAACGTAATAACTGAAATTTTTTCGCCCCAGAAATCATCTTCGGGTGTCTTCCTTTCACATTTAACCCTGGCAACCGGTCTGACCTCAAACAAAAGCTCATCCTTTTCTTAATTTAAATTCTCTGAAATACCATTCAAGAGCAATAGCCTCATGGTGCTTTATAAAATCTGATTTGGCATAATTAAACTCAAACACATTCGTCCATTCTTTTTCTGCAAGTGACAACTTAAGCGCCTGATATTCATCCCTGACTTCCTTATTGCTGCGCAGATACTGACGGAACGCAATATGTC
>CAYPMQ010000055.1:0-14541 GCA_964411625.1 uncultured Ignavibacteriaceae bacterium | reverse complement strand
GGGGAAATCATACATTATCAGACTTCCTGCTTAATCTTTCAGGAAAGGACAGTGCCTGCATCCGCTTTTACAGCAGCTGCCCCTTTGCAGATGAAATACTGCCGTGAAAACGGAATATCCTGAGGCGGGGTCTGTGTAAGTTTTTTTTCCTGCCAGACACGCTTCCTCATGCAGCTTCAGTATAAGCTGATAATCAGGACGCTCTTCAGATAATCTGGTTTTATGAGGCACAGGTATTTTTAGTAGTTTTGCGGATGTCATCAGTTAAAAAAACAACATCCGCATGAAATATGTTTCAAATTATTTTGAAGATAAAATAAAATCAGCAATTTTACCCAGATCTTTGGGATCACGGTTTCCGAATGAAGGCATGAGACCTGCCGGGAAATCCTTTTTATACTGATCAAATCTCTCACCGGACATATTGGCTTCGGGGTTTCTCAGATAGGCAATAAGTTTTTCACGGTTGTAATACCTGGCAAGACCTGTAAGTGCGGGCCCCATTTTGGTTCCCTGCATCTGGGCGCCATGGCAGTTCACGCAGCCAAAATTTGTAAAGAGCTGAGCTCCGCTGAGTTCTTCTCCTCCGCCTGCTTGAGTTGTGTTTTCTGAAGAGCCGCTTCCCATACCTCCGTAACCGGCTTCACCTCCTCCTGAATAATCATCAGAAGTGAAATGCTGAAGCAGCAGCAATCCTGCAAAAGCCGCAACAAAAATACCTACCCAGATAATTGATTTAGACATGCAACCTCAAAAAAATAATGAATATAAAGATACCATATCACTGCTTTTTTTCAAATATACTATCATAGTACTCTTTGTAGGCTTTTATAGAGTTATAGATTGACATTGCCAGATCACTCTTGCCTCTTTCGCTGGCAAGGTATTTCTCATCTGTGGGATTGGAAATAAACCCTAGTTCAATGAGTACCCCCGGCATTGATGCACCTACAAGCACATAAAATCCGGCCTGCTTGATTCCCCTTGATTTAAGTCTGGTATCAACACTCATATTTTCATTCAGAATCTCGGCAAACTTCTCTGAATACTTCATATAACTTGCATGCGCCATGGTAACAAGGATGAAGTTTTCCTCATTAAGTTCTTTATACTGCGAGGGGTTTGACTCATACTGAATAACACTATTTTCAAATTCCGCTATTGCGATGGCGTCCTTTGTTTTGCCCGGTCTGAGCAGGTAAACTTCATACCCGGTTGCTTTTGATGGCTTTTCGGGTGTTGAATTGCAGTGAAAAGAGACAAACAGTTTTCCGTTCGCTTTATTTGCAATCTTTCCGCGATCAACAAGCTCTACAAACTCATCCTTTTCTCTGGTGTAAACAACCTTAACACCTTTCATATTCTGTTTTATCAGTTCCCCCACTCTGAGAGTAACCGCCAGGTTCACATCTTTCTCCCTGACTTTATTTGTGCCGATTGCTCCGTGGTCTTTACCCCCGTGTCCCGCATCAAGAACCACAACATCGAACTTCCAGTTTTCTTTGCCGGGTTCTGTTTTCTGCACAACTTTACCGTTAATGATGAACCTTATAAAATTTTTATCTTCATTCCGGTCTTCATCATATGAGAGAATTCCCTCTTTCAGTCCTATTTTAACAAGAGTGCCGTTCCCCTCTTTATCTCCGTCTATGAAAGAGACAAGTCCCTTACCGTATTTAGGGGCGTAGATTTCTTTATCATACTCAACCGTTTTCATCAGAACTTCAATCCGTTTTTTGCCGTCATCTTCTGCTATTTCATGAGATACTGACGGCAGTTTGCCCTTTGCAAAGTAAAAATAAACAAGAGTACCGTTGGCTCTTTCTTCAACCTCAATTTTTTTTATATCCCCTTTTGCTTCAGCAGCAGGTTTTTTTTGCGGAGCTTCCTTATCATCTTTATCGTTTTTCACTTCCTCTTTCAGACCGGGATCTTCTTCAGGTTTATTATCATCTTTTACAACCGGTTTATCATCATCATTCTCGGCGGGTTTGTCATTCCCGAACCTCGTGCCTGCCTCAGGAACCCTGAAGGAAATTTTTTCTCCGTAAACCTTCTCAAATGCCTCAAAAGCTGAAGGTGCAGGTACGTAAACATCATTTTTCAGACTGAATGCCGGCTGAAGCATCTGGAACGATTTACGGGAAGTGTCTTTGAGAGTAATCACAAGTCCGAATGTTGCTCCGGGACTGAATCGCAACCTGAATTTCCCGGTGTTTATATCATACTTCCGTGTTTTCGCACTGTAACTTCCATCCTGCCGGAATTTTCTGCTGAAATCATTCAGTGAAAAATAGAAAGTTTTTCCTTTCCTGATGGTCTGGACAGATTTTTCCTTTCCGTCAAGTTTTATCTTCACAAAGGATGAATCGGCCGGTTTCAGCAGTGAAGCGGATAATATCAGCATAACTAACAAAGGCATGACACACTTTTTCATTTTATACTTTTTGCCATTCTTATTATTTGGAATCATTACTTTAAATTTAATCATCTCAGATTAATATTTAAAGAATTACCGTAAGATGTTGTTTTATTATATAGTTAAGGTAGCAATAAATGCGCGGAAGTGAATGTGGTGATATTCCGGTATAATTTTTAGCCTGAAGCTCTCAAAATCAGAAGGGGGCCCGGCCGTCAGCAAAATATTCATTAAGCCGGCCCGAGCCCGGTAAAATTACTGGTCAGTATGAAAACACATGAGCTCTGTATGCCCCGAGATCAACGTATAAACCCTGATCAATTATTTCCTTTACTGATCTTACATATATTTTGTCGTTCAGCAGATCATTAAAAAGAAGAAACTGTTCAGAAGTTTCGGGATTAAACTGGATTCTGCATTGAGCACTCTGACCTGAATAATTGACGACTACAAGTCTTTTTTCATCACCTGATTTCCACTGCCAGCAGATAATATTCACATTTGTATAGTTGTAGTCCCATACTTTCACTGCCTCCAGAAGCTCCCATTCACCGGTTTCAAAAACATTATGTCTGAGAATTTTAAGGAGTTTGTCATAAAAATCCTTAAGACGCTCATTGAGTGGTTCATTTGGTTCTCTGCCAAGCTGCACGGGGAGTTTAATTTTTTTGCCCTCAGGCTGACCGTTATGAAATAGTTTACAGCCCGGAGTTGTATAAGCAATAATTGCGGCTGCCATTGATTTTTCAACACCGAATGCGTGAACCGCTCTGTCTTCATCGTGATTTTCCACAAACCTGATCAGTTTTTCCTGATATGACAGGTCTGCAGTAAGATGGGCTTTAATATCAAATGCGCCGGCTGATTTAAGCCTGTCATACAGAACTTTATCATAAGTATAATCAAATCCGAGCTGCTGAAGGGTGTACTCCAGGTTCCAGTATGTTTCTGCCATCATCAGAAAGCCGGGTGAAACACCTTTCACTCTTTCGATCGCATATTTCCAGAATTCCTGCTTCATGAAATCATCTTCCGGTCGCACGGCGGTACCCTGCCATGTGTTTCCGAAAATATTATTCAGTGCAAGCATCGCCATATCACAGCGTACACCGTCACATTCCCCCGTAAGCATGAGCAGAATATCGGTCATATAAGCTCTTGCTTTCCGTGAGTAATAATTCACCTGTGCGGTATCAGTCCAGGCCGGGAAAAAAGGATCTCTGCCGTGAGCAAATATTTTATCTCCGTGTCTGAAGAAGGTGTACTGGTCATTAGCCAGATCAACTTCGCTTCCCTGAAGAAAAATTTCCGGATCTGAGGTCAGAAGCGATGAGGCTGCGCTGAAGTGATTAGGAATGAAATCAAGAATCAGAAGCAGCCCTTTATCGTTCAGCATTTTTTTAATTTTAATCAGATCCTCCTTTTTGCAGACTGCAGGATCAGGCTCATAAACATCAATCGCATAAGGAGAACCTATTATGTCCTCTTTTTTCCAGTCAGGGAGCGCTTTTGAATAGCTTTCAACCAGTCCCGGTTCAAAACAGCATTTTTCTATAACATCCTTTGATGTTTTCCATATTCCCATCAGCCAGACGGCATCAAATCCGGCAAGCTTAATCTGATCCCATTTATCGGGGGGAACATCAGTAAGCCGTGCTTTTCTTGTGGAATCAAACTGTCTCAGCCACACTCTCGTGTTTATTTCAAACACTCTGGGGTTTTTAAGCATTATAGTATCTCTTTTTTTATTTATCTTGAAATCAAATATAAATAATTTAATTGTACCACTTACCCGCACCTGCTGCATGAAGATTGCCACTCTTTGTTATGTGAAGAATCTCAGAGAGAATACCACACTGATGCTTCACAGAATAAAAAAGGAAAATGACTATCATCAGGGAAAATGGAACGGACTCGGAGGAAAATTTGAGCCGGGTGAATCTCCGGAAGACTGCGTTATACGGGAAATTCATGAGGAATCAGGACTTACAATAACTAATCCGGTCATGAAGGGCATCATAACTTTTCCTGCTTTTGACGGAGTTGATGACTGGTATGTCTTTATTTTTATTGCCCCCGAGTATTCAGGTGAACTTATCACCTCAAATGAAGGGGAGCTCAGATGGATTCCCAATTCAGAACTTCTGAATCTTAATCTCTGGGAGGGGGACAGGATTTTTATGAAATGGCTTGACGGAGAGAAATTCTTTTCGGCCAGGTTCGATTACGAAAACGGGAAATTCAAAGATTACACTGTATCATTTTACTAATCAATTTTTGACTGTTAATATAATTTAAGTTTGCTTAAATTCTTTTTATAATTCAACTTACCTTTAGCTGTGCCGGTTTACCGAATCAGGTATTTCTGCCGGTGATTTTATTTACTCTCAAAAAAAGGAAAACTCTTAATGCTCAGACAGATTGTTTCCAAGCTGGCTTTAACATTCTTCGTTTTCTCAGGCATTATTCTGCCTCAGGCGGTCAGCCAGAAGGTCATGACCCGGGGTGATGACATTCTTTATCTTTCAAATGAAATTATTATCAAGCTGCGGCAGGAACCCGTTACCGATATGTTCGGAAATCTCAGTATCAATGAAAAGATCATTGAGAGACTTATCGGCACCGGGGTTGTTGAAGCAAAAAAAATCTTCCCTCACAAATCAGCTGAGGCTGCTCAGGGACTTAACCGCATTATCAGTGTTAAGTACAAAAATGAGACAGACCCCATGTATCTGAGCGCAAAGATTAAGAGCGATGCCTCTGTAGAGTGGGCTGAACCCAGGTATATTTACAAGACTGACCTTATACCAAATGACCCAAATATAGGGTCACAATATTATCTGAATACAGTTAAAGCTTACGAAGCCTGGGATCTTTCAACGGGAAGCAGCTCTGTTATAATCGGAATAGATGATACAGGTGTTGACTGGAACCACCCTGATCTTTCCGATAACATCTGGCTTAATACTGATGAAATATCGGGAAATAATATTGATGATGACGGAAACGGTTACATTGATGATTATATCGGCTGGGACTTCGGCGGATTCACCGGAACTCCGGATAATGACCCGATGGAAGATCAGCCGGATCACGGCACCCATGTTGCAGGCTGCGCATCTGCTGTGACTAATAACGGCATCGGCGTTGCATCTCTTGGGTACAAAGCGAAGCTCATGGCTATCAAAACCTCTATCAATAACCAGCGTGATCCCTCCTCAGGACAGCCTTATATTGTGTACGGATATGAGGGCATTGTATACGGGGCTGATAACGGCGCTCATATTATTAACTGCAGCTGGGGCGGAGGAGGATATTCATTATATGGTCAGGAAATTGTGAATTACGCCCTTACGAAAGGTACAGTTATTGTTGCTGCAGCAGGAAATTCTTCAAGCATAAATCCTCACTACCCTTCTGGTTATAACAATGTTCTGGCAGTTGCATCTACCAACTCTTCAGACAACAGGTCAAGTTTTTCTAACTACGGCTATAAAATTGAAGTTGCCGCTCCCGGTTCTAGCATCTATAACACATGGATGGATAACACCTACGCAACGCTCAGTGGCACATCAATGGCATCACCGGTCACCGCAGGTCTCGTTGCACTGGTTATGGCACGTTTTCCAAACTACACCCCTTACCAGGCTGCCCAGCATGTAAGAGTAACAACCGATAATATTAATGCGAATAACCCCTCTTTTCAGGATCTGCTGGGAACAGGGCGCATCAACGCCAAAAAGGCGATGGAAACAAGCGGGGCTGTTTCCATAAGACTCACCTCATACTCGTTTTCTGACCAGGGCACAGGTGACGGAGACGGAATTTTTGAACCCGGAGAGGTTATTCATCTGAGAATTGACGGCATTAACTATTTGAATCCAACCAGTGCACTGACGGCAGAACTTGTCAGCAAAACGAACTATGCAACTGTTACTTCCAATGCAACCCACAACGCAGGAGTTGTTCAGTCAAACGGCCTCTTTAATAACGGCTCTTCGGAATATCAGATAACGCTAGCTCAGGCTATCCCTGAGAACACTCAGCTTAATTTTCAGGTAAGATTCACTGATGGCTCATACAATGATTTTCAGTGGGTAAACACAATTGGCAACCCCACCTATGCAACTCAGGCGGGCAATGATGTGGCACTTACAATAACCAGCCGTGGCAATCTCGGGTTTGACGACTATCCCAACAACACAAAAGGAAGCGGCTTCAAATACAACGGCAGCAACAATTTGCTTTTTGAAGGCGCGCTTATGATTGCCACAACACCCGTAAGAATTTCCAACGCGGCCAGAAATTCCACAGGATCAACTGCCGATAAAGATTTCCAGACTGAAGTTCCCTTCCTTCTGGATATTCCGGGAATAAAAGCCGATGTTGAAGGATACACCAGATTTAACGATAATCTCGCTGGAGGCTCTGCTGTAGGCACAAAAACCGAGCTGAGATCTTATTCTTACGGCACTGCCGGCGATGAAAACTACATCATTCTCAGATATACCATTAAAAACACTTCCGGAACTAACCTGACTAATCTTTATGCCGGCCTGTTTTTTGACTGGGATCTTATTGACGGAAGCGGTGATGTTGTTTCATATAATTCAACCGTTAACTATGGTAAAATTAACAACACCTCTGCAACCATGACTACAAAAACTGCCGTAGCGCTTATTTCCGGCAGTAATTACGGTTTTTATGCGATAAACAACGACGGAACCGGCGGCTCATTCAGCATTTATGACGGATACTCTGACTCTGAAAAATGGACTTCTCTCTCAAGCGGACTGAGCGGGCGCCTCAGCGGCGGACCCGCTGATATTTCCTGCGTGGTTTCTTCAGGTCCGTATAATATTAACACTGATGACAGTATTGACGTCGCATTTGTTATTGCCGCCTCTGAAACCGATCAGGGTCTAACAAATGCTGTTGAAAATGCCCGCAATAAATGGAACGCCATTACCTCAGTTAAGGAAACCGGAGGTGATTTACCGGTTTCATTCAGACTGGAACAGAACTACCCCAATCCTTTCAACCCCGCAACAGTGATCAGATACTCCGTTCCTGAAAATGGTCCCGTTTCTCTCAAAATCTTTGATATCACAGGCAAAGAAATAAGAACACTTATTCATGCTGATCAGAACGCCGGTAATTATGAGGCCCGGTTTGATGCCCTTAATCTCTCAAGCGGTGTTTATTTTTATGAACTCAGGGCCGCTGGACACATGAAGCGTATGAAAATGATGCTTATTAAGTAATTTTTTTATTTCAAGATAAAGCTGCCCTGACCGGCAGCTTTTTTTACATCATTATATCCTGAATATTTTGTTTATGGGTTCATTTTTCCGCTCATCCCTTACTTTTAAGACCCGGAATAAAAATTACGGACGTACAGGATCAACCGGATTATCTTTGGAATTTAATTATTTATAATCAGAGCTGCATGAAGAAGACAGTAATTATATTTTTCCTGATATTCCCTGTTTATTCAATATTGCCCCAGGCTGATTCCACAATCAGCATGGCAACACACGTCCAGCGTTATCTTTCCCTGATCCCTGACAGTGCAGCTGCTAATCAGAATCAATACCAGACTCCATCACTTTCTGATTCACTCACATTTTATCAGTGCATAAGTCAGATAATTAATGGCAATTATGCTGCAGCCCTTGATTCAGCAAATAAAATCGGGTACACTGTTTTCCGGGTGACGGATAACAGTTATTCTTCAACCGGAATTTACTACGTTCTTGAAAGAGTTTCCGGCTCTAAACACTGGGGTGTTTTCATTTACAACCCCAATCCGCAGCGGCCCGGTCTCTTTATACAGGCACCTCACCCCCTGTATGATTTCAACACCGGCAGACAAGGTTTTTATGTATTCAAGAAAAGCGGAGCCGAGGCATTTTATTTTTCTGGCACACACCGGTGTAACCAGACCAGTTATACAAACTGCGACGGCACCACCACTGCATGCGTGGGAGGAAACCAGGCATACCGGTTATCTGACCAGGCGCATACTGCGGTGGGTCCTCTTCAGATTGCGACAAAGGCGATGCTTGACGATAATTCCGGGCTGATAGTTATTCAGCTCCACGGCTTCACAAAACTCGCAACCGATCCGCATGTCATAATGGGTAACGGAACCAATATATCCCCTTCGGGTACAGACCACCTGCTTAATCTCAGGGATGCATTATACACATTACGGGATACCCTGACTTTTAAAGTTGCGCATATTAATACAGACTGGACCCGCCTAACAGGAAGCGTTAATACACAGGGCAGACTCATAAACGGGAGTTCCGATCCGTGCGATCTTAACCCTGGCAGCTCCAACGGCAGATTTCTTCATCTTGAACAGATGAAGGAAGGACTGAGGGATACTGAGGCAGGGTGGAAAATAATGTCAGATGCGGTGAGAATGGCTTTCCCGATTCTGACCAAAACCGGAGGCAACTGGAGTAATACCGCAAACTGGCCAGGTTCTGTTCTGCCTGATACAGTTGATAAAGTTACCATAGCCGCAGGTCAGACAATGAATATTGACAATTCATCAGCAAAATGTTTCTCTCTGAATTTTGAAAATGCCGCTTCACAGATTTCTTTTTCTGCAGCCGGCACCCTCAGTATTTATGGTGATTTTGAACCCTTCAATAGCACACATGATATTTTTTCTTCATGGGCAAACGGTGGAATTCTCAGGTTTACAGGAGGGGCTAAACAGACTATTTCAGGATTCGGAGCATCTTCTGCTGATTCAAAAACCCTTATGTCAGTTGAAATTGATAAGTACAAAGACAGCGTTAAAACAGATGGTTCGGGCATGACTTTTCCCCTCGGAAGTTCACTTACGGTTACCGCAGGCACCTTTTACCTCGCAGCAGGCGATGACATTGAAGGCAAATCACAGGACGGCAGTTCATCAGCTACTCCTTCAGTTACTGTTGCTTCAGGAGGAACATTTGCCCTTGAAGGAGATGACAGTTACATCAGAAGCGGAAGCAGCGGCTCAGCCCAGACCGGGGCTCTTACCATTAACGGCATTGTTTCATTAAACTCAACCTCCTCCACGGGTTTAAATTTCGGATCTGTCAGCGTTGAATCTGGCGGAGTGCTTAATCTCACCTCACTGGGGGGCGCAAATTTTCATCCCGGCACTCTGACGGTAAAATCAGGCGGAACCGTCAATAACAATTCGGGAGGATCATTCTGGCATGCTTCTGCTGCCATGATACTTCAGTCGAAGAGCACATACAACATCCCCACCGGATCAACCGTTTTTCCCTCTTCACTCACTAATAACGGAAATGTTGTTTACACTCTCAATGGTGATCAGACATTAGCCGCAGTTAATTACTCGGGATTGAAAATTTCAGGGAGCGGTGTAAAATCTTTCACCTCCGATCTTACAGTAAATGATTCCCTGGAGCTTGCCGGCGGCAATCTCTCCGGAGCCGGCTTCACGATCACTCTCGGCACATCGGCTGCATCAACGGGAAAACTCACAAGAAGCTCCGGAAGAATTATAGGAAATCTGAAAAGGTGGATTGCTCCTTCGTCTGTTTCTGATATTCAGTTCCCCATAGGGAATTCATCGTATTACCGCTCAGCCGACCTTGACTTTACTTCAGCACCATCATCGGGCGGTACCCTTCTCTGCTCTTTTACTGCATCTGATCCCGGGGATGCAGGATTGCCTCTTGATGACGGCGAAACTTCAATAAGTAACTCGGCTTCCGACGGTTACTGGACTGTTACGGCAGGTGACGGACTTACAGGCGGGACATACACTATGAGGCTCACCGCTGAAGGATTTTCAGGTGTAAATGATTATACAACCCTGAGAGTGCTTAAAAGATCAAACGGAGGAAACTGGACTCTTGACGGCTCACATCTTACCGGCACAGGGTCAAATACAGTACCGATTGTGAGAAGGAGCGGACTAACCGGTTTTTCTGAATTCGGAATTGGTTCAGGGAACGATAATCCCCTTCCTGTGGAGCTTTCATCATTCAGCTCCTCTGTAAAAGGGAACCATGTTATCCTTAACTGGGAAACACAGATGGAGATCAACTCCTTCAGTTTTCAGATAGAGCGAAAGAGAGCCGAGTCAGAAATCTGGGAGACGCGCGGCATTGTAAAAGCATCTTTCAGCAGCAGCTCCCCTAAATCTTATTCGTTTTCTGATAAGTATCTCTCAGCGGGTAATTACCTTTACAGGTTAAAGATGATTGATACTGACGGTACTTTTGAATACTCTGAGGCCATAAGGGCTGATATAACATTGCCGTCGGATGCTGTGTTATATCAGAATTACCCGAATCCCTTTAATCCCACTACCAATATTAAATTTGTTGTGAACAAAGCCTCTGAAGTATCAGTTAACGTTTATGATGTTACAGGAAGATTAATCCGTGAACTCATTGCGGGAATTTATCAGCCCGGCACATACAACATAAGCTTTGACGCATCCGGACTTGCAGGGGGTGTTTATGTATACTCTCTGGAATCGGAGGGCCAAAAAGAAATAAAAGTGATGACCCTCCTGAAATAACTGCATTTATTTTTAAGAAATGCTGCTGATTTTATTTCAGCAGCATTATTTTCTGAACAGCTCTGTGATAGCCTGACTGATCCCCGTTGAGTGTTATTACCACAAACCATGCTCCGCTTGATAGATTGTATTTACCTGCATCGAGTTTAACTGAGTGTCTTCCGGCTTCAGCAAATCCGTCAAATAAAACACCGGCTTTTTCTCCTGATGAACCATAAAGCTCTGCTTTGACGTGCCCGGGAGCGGAGGTTTTAATCTGGATTGTTGTAACCGGATTAAACGGATTAGGATATGATTGTGCAACCAGATACTCACAGGGTATCTGCTGATCCTCATTAACATCCGTAAACTGACTAATCGCGTTATTCATCCAGAGGAAACGTCCGTTAATCCAGTTTTTGAAATAATTAAGCTCATCTTCCCAGGTCTGCCCCACATAAGGGTTTGGCCAGACATATTGACCAAGCACCGGCCATTTCTGAAAATTTCTCTGACGGGCTTCATTCAGATAGGATGTAAGAGAATCAATCACGCCAAAAATTCTGTCTTTATTAAATGCGGTTGTTTTCAGAAAATTCCATCTTTCTTTTACTGTTGAGAGAAACCGGGGTGAGTTTCTGAGCTTTTTCCACCAGAATGGCACCTGAAACTGATCTGAGGTGAGGAGTGTCTGGTCAGTTGTCAGTATATCAAGCTCCCACCATGTCATGGGTGCGCCCGAATAATAATTGGCATTACCGAATGCTATATTAAAATCCCAGACAGGTCCCATTACATATTTGGGATTACGGCTGTCACGGTCTTTCCAGATGAATGAACTCAGACGGTATCCGTCAACATTTTTTGCAAACTCATTTATCAGGAAAAAATCAGCAAGGGAGTTTTCGTCCGCCCATTTCGGATAACCGTAATCCGGGTCATCAAAAAGTGCAGAGTTCATGATGGTTTCAAAATTTGTATAATGGTTTCTGATGTAATCTTTCTGCTGCTGAACAATTGATGACGGCTTGGGAACATGATACTGTACCAAAACGGGGAAAGGAGAACCCGGGTAGGGTGGATATGATGATATCCACCAGAGATTATCCTCACCGTCCGTTTTATCAAACTTTAGTATGTATCCGCCCGTAAGAGCATCGCCGGTAGTGTCTTCGGGATCCATTTTTTTTATATCAACACGGTTCTTATCATTCTTTATCCTCTCCATGATTATATAAATGCCTGCATACTCCCCATTAAGCACCATTTCACAGTATCTTGTTCTTGAGGCGTATCTTCCTGTTGCCCTTGCAATATCATACGCCATGACATCCCTCATGAGGGTTTTGTCATTATATGCGGCGTTCAGAATCCAGTCGCTCTCAGCCGGCATTCCGAGAAGGGCAAAATCAATATCCTCACCGGTTGAATCTCTTGTTTCAATACTGTAAGGTTTTTTCGGAAACATCTGAGAAGTTGAACCTCTCAGTTCAATACCGATTTTACCGTTATAGTGATTAAACGGATCTGTAATATTATTACGCACACCGGGACCGTTATAAATTATACCCATATCTGCGGTGATTTTATAATCGTCAGGGATAATTTGTCCGTTTGTATTGATTACCACTATAGGAAGATTGGAAGAAGTGAACTGCTGTGCGGATACCTCTGACAAAGCTGCCAGGAAAATTAAAAGTACGATGCCGGAAAAAGTGAGTTTTTCTGTCTGTTTCACTCTGATCTCATCATAGAATTTACACAGTAATATTCTGCGGATTATTGTGAAACTTAAGTAAGTATATTGACAAAAAAAACTTAATTATCACCTGCGGGATTTTATCCCCTGACTGTTATGAGTTTTGTGATTTTCTTATTTCTTTCGTGCTGTTGCTCTGTTTTGTTTATGAACTGCCATTCATGACTAAGAAAAAACCGTCCGGCACACTTAGGCATTCAGTTTATAATCCCGTTTTATAATTTACAGTTTTTCATTAAAAAAGGAATCTCATGTTAAAAAGTCTGATTACAAAAATACTTCTATCAGCTTTCACAATTCTTAACGCCCAGACAATCAGCTTTTCATTTGACGATGCTCCCACTGCGGGCAGTTCAGTTTTCACCGGAAAAGAGAGAACCGAACTGCTTGTTGAAAATCTCAGAAAGGCAGGTATTGATACAGCCGTATTTTACTGTGTGGGAGAAAATATTATTAAGGAAGGCACTGAGCGACTCACTATTTATTCAGGTGCGGGCCACATTATTGCAAACCATACATTTACTCATGACAGAATCAGAACCCTTACCCCTGCCGGCTATCTGAATGAAATTTCGGTGACTGATACAATAATAAATAAGTTTACAGGATACCGGAAATATTTCAGATATACTTTCCTTGATGAGGGGAGAACAAAGGGGGAGAGGGATTCTGTGCGTGAAGGCCTTCTTGCCATGGGCTACACGAACGGATACGTTACAGTTGATAATTATGACTGGTATCTTAATGATCTCTATCTGAAGGCTGTTACGGCAGGCAAAAAAATTGACATGGCAAGACTCCGCAGAATCTATCTGGATCATATAATTGAAAGCATACGATTTTATGATGACATTGCAAAGAAGCATCTGGGGCGTTCACCGCATCATGTCCTGCTGCTTCATGAAAATGACCTGGCAGCGATGTTTATTGATGACCTGGCAGATGAACTTAAAAATTCAGGCTGGAAGTTTATATCCCCCGAAACCGCTTATTCGGATCCCATTGCCGCTATGGTTCCTGATGTACTGTTTAACGGACAGGGAAGAATAGCAGCAATTGCAAACAGCATGTGTATCAAACCCGCTTTACTGGTTCAGGAATCGGAAGATGAGGAGTACCTCGGTAAAATATTTGAAGAGTGTGTTATAAAGTAATCACTGAACAGAGCTTTTCAGGGGGCTGCTGAACTCAGCAGTCTCCCGCCTTCTTTTCTCCCCGTTAATGCATTGCAAAACACACTGTGCCTTCAGTGAGCATTTCAGCGCCCTTCTCCCTGAATAACCGGTTCATTAAACAGTAATTTGTAACGTCTCAGCCCTGAATATGGTCTGTGATTATTATGATTGTTTATTATGAATAATGAATTATTTTTCATTTGTGTTAAAATCGATTTAACAAATTTAATCTTTAAGGAGTAAAAATGAAAAAGCTGATTATTCTCTTTTTCTTTTCCCTGCTATTTATTTTAATGAGCGGGTTTTCAAAAGTTAACAACTCCACCGGTGAATTAACATCACGGGGCTTAACTGCAATTTCAGGCTAGCTTGAAGGCTGGTCATACGGCACAGGCAAAACAATGGTAATGGGCAGATATAACAGCCCTTACAGCATTGATGTCATAGGATCCGGAAGTATCGGCTCTGAGGGCAGTTTCACAGTTAACCTCCTGGCAGCACTAATGGAATTTCTGCTTGATTCTTTAACCTCACAGGATTTTGACTGCTCAGGAAAAATGACTTCATCAGTTGAAGGGGTTATGGTACTCGGCACGGGAGGCGCACTGATCCTCAACGGAAGCAGTTTATTCGGATATGCCCAATG
>CAYPMQ010000054.1:0-14813 GCA_964411625.1 uncultured Ignavibacteriaceae bacterium | reverse complement strand
TCCGTACTCCATCAGGTTAACGAGATCATTATCACTTACAGGAGTTAACCACTGATTATTGAAGAGATTCATGACTCTGAGTCCAACAACGAGCCTGTAACCAAGAACGTCAAGATTCTTAAGGACTGAAAGGTCAAATGAAGACTCCAGCGGATATCTTCTGTTGTTGACCACGTCTTTAAGGTCGAAGCTCGTCCTGTATGTAAAAGGGATACCCGATTGGGCGTTGTAAGTCAGACTTATAACGGTATTCTCGAGTATTTTAACTCCTAATAACTCAGGACCCTCGCCTGCAGCAAAATTATACTGCACCAAGCCTCTGAAGTTGTGTGTTCTGTCGTTTCCTGAAATGAATTCACCTGTATAGTTCCTTCTTTCCGCAGTTTTGGTTTCGGTCGGATAAACGGTCTGAGGTCCGTAGTTCCCTTCGGTTGTCTGAGAGAGTGAGTAGCTGAGTCTGTAACCCCAGTTTTTGAAGTTGATTTTTTCAAACGTGACTTCAAGACCAACCGTTGCACCGAATGCGTTATTATCATATGTGGTGTAATTAAATAGCGGCTGGTTATCTGAAGTGTAACCGGAAGGTGCATTAACATATGAACCGGTGTAAGAAGATCTTCTGAGCAGGCCTATCTGAGTCACACGGTCGTTGTAATAAAGTGCCACATCAATTCTGTTTTCATCATCAAGAACCTGCTGAAGTCCGAACTCATACTGAATCGTCTTTTTAGGTTCGAGGTTAGCATTACCGTAACCTGACCACCCTCTGAATGATCTTCTTGAAAGCGCCTGACTAAAGGTGGGCATTGAAGTGAAATGTCCGTACTGGATTCTGAATGCAGTGTTCTCGCCAATTGGGAAAGAAACACCTATTCTGGGCAGCAGTACAAAAAATGTTTTTGAAAGTTCGGTTGCAGGATTACCCCCCTGAGGGCCCTCTGTTCCTACATACGGAATATTGAACACATCAAGAGGAACCTGTGACTGGAAGTTATAAGCCTCGGCTCTTAAACCGATATTTGCAATCATTCCTTCATATTCCATCTTATTCTGGAGATAAAATGCAATATTATAAGGATAAGCTTTGTAATACTCAGCTATTCCGGTAGTGGCAACGAGAGCATTTGCCTTAAAACGGGAATTAACGCCGTTGCTGAACAGATCCCAGTAGTACATTCTTAAACCTGCCTTAACCAGATTTGATGAATTGAACTGATTGGTATAATCAAGACTTAATGAAACGTGTTCGGTTCTGGTATCCTGATAATAAAGAGTACTGAGAGCATCTGGTGGTCTGAAATATGTGGTTTCCCACCATGAACCCGGTCTTAAGATTTTACCTCCGTTACGGTCATTCAGACTGTCAAGCCTGTCAATTTCCTGAGTGTATCCTGCCAGATAATTGAAAGGAAGTTCATATTTTTCATTCTGATGTGTGAAGGTTGCTTCGAGGAATGAACTATTATTTAAAGTGTAAACCCAGTTAAGACTCTGGGCAAATGTTTCTTCTGTTCTGATAGGATCAATTGTAGTGTAATATTTATATGAGGTACTAGGGGGAGAAAAAGCAAGACCTGCCCAGCGTATATCATCTGAACCTGACCATATTCCGCCCCTGTAACTTTGATAACTCAGCATTGTCTTCAGCTTGTGGTTGGTGATCGGGTTCCATGTTACATTGAGGATATAGTTCTGAGCTATCTGATCCTTTTCGGCCGTGGGGAGTCTTGAAGGATTCTTTTTATATTCACCTGAGAAATAGAATCTGAGTTTATTGGGATCCTTGCCGAGCGGACCGCCGATACCGATCATGTATCTGGCATAGGCTCTTTCACGGTAATCATACACCCCGAGCGGATTGTTATCCGAAGGTTTGTGATTATCTATCCAGCTGTTGTAAGCCCATGTGATCTGTTCATTCAGAATCTGATCCCATTTATCTTTTTCGTCCTGGGTAGCTGTTCCATTCTTAACTTTGTCATATAGGAATTTCCATCTGTTCTCAGCTATGACACCAAGATCCTGAAGGAAAAACTCCTGGTTTTTAAGCGCCATCCATTTATCTATGGTCCCCCATTTCTGCCACTCATAAGTTGACTCATCATAAGCATATTTTCCAAAGTGATATTGACCCGGAGGTCTGTATTCAACTCTTATTTCACCTGAGAGTTTAGGTGCGCCTTCTTTAAGAACAACTTTTACGACACCTGCCTGAGCATTTCCGTACTCAGCCGAAAAACCGCCTGAGATCAGCTGAATCTGCTGTACACCAAGCGGGTTAACGTCATATTTCCAGGAGTTGTTAGCTTTATCCACACCGAAAGATCCGGGAGCGGAAGTTGCAGAGTTCATCTGCTCAACACCATTGATCTGGTAATTAACTTCATAGGCACCTGAACCTCTCACAGAGTAAGTTCCTTTGTCATTTTTGGAGAATGCCGTGGTAAGGTCAAGAAATCCTCTCAGACCCTCAACCGGTGCCGAGGTGATCTGAGCATCATCAATAGTTGATGATGTTGATGTCTGATCTTTAATAATTTTTGGCTTTTCAGCAACAACCACAACCTGGTCAATCTGAACAGCACCTTCCTGAAGTCTAAAGTTCAGAGTTGTTGTCCGGTCAACTATCACTTCCACCTTTTCAATGGAAGTCTTGGCATATCCTACAAGGCTGGCTGAGATGGTGTAAACACCGGGCGGAACATTGAGGATAACAAACTTGCCGTCAAAATCTGAAGCTGCACCAAGTGTTGTTCCCTGAACAATCACATTAGCTCCGATAAGTGCTTCACCGGTAAGGGCATCAATCACCGTTCCGGCTACTTTACCTCTCTGACCCTGGGCATACAGATAATTGCTGACTGTGAATAAAATTAGTGGCAGAATTGTAAGCATCCGCAGATACTTATAAAAGGGTGTAGCAAACCTCATAACTTACGCAAAATTAATTTTCTGAAAAGGTGTTTCAGTAACTGATATTAAATCCCGCAAAATCAAGAATTAATTCATGGTCAAAAAATAATCATTAAAGTGTAACTACGCAATCTCGGAGAGAGCATTTATTACCGGCAAGACCGATGCTCAGAAAATGTAAACGTTTCATCAGAAAAAATATTTTTTTAATCCTGAAAAACTCTGAATAATGGCTCATATTTTATTTTTTCGCTCCCACACCTTTACTGAAGCTAATAATTTATTTATGATTCATTATTTTTAGATCTAAAATTTTCAAATTAATAATTTTACTTTTTTGATGCTTGTACCAAAATTTTTCACCGTAATAAAAGGTTATTCCAAATCTCAGTTTTACTCGGATGCTGTGGCCGGGTTCATAGTCGGAATTGTTGCCCTTCCGCTGGCAATAGCTTTCGGAATTGCCTCGGGAGTTACTCCTGAACAGGGGCTCATAACAGCTGTAATCGGAGGCTTCATTGTTTCTTTTCTCGGAGGGAGTAAAGTTCAGATAGCCGGACCTACCGGTGCGTTCATTGTGATTGTTTACGGAATAATTCAGCAGTATGGATTTGAGGGACTTCTCATTGCAACGGTTATGGCGGGAGTAATCCTGATAATAATGGGCCTGGCAAAGTTCGGCTCTCTGATCAAATTTATACCCCACCCGGTTATTGTGGGATTCACCAGCGGTATTGCGCTTCTTATATTATCAACTCAGATTAAAGACTTTTTCGGGCTCGGCATTGATAAAGTACCATCTGAGTTTATTGAAAAAATTGCAGTTTATTCTGAAAATTTCACATCCGTCAATTATTACGCAGTTGCTCTCTCGGGGGGATCTCTTGCCGTTATGATTTTCTGGACAAAAATAACTAAAAAAATACCCGGCTCACTTATTGCGCTTGTAGCTGCAACTGCAGTTTCGGCAATTTTTAACCTCCCTGTTGAAACTATAGGCAGCAAATTCGGCGAAATTAAATCATCACTCCCCCAGCCGCAGGGATTTTCATTCGATATTGAGACAATTAAAAATCTGATAATGCCCGCAACGACAATTGCTATACTGGCAGCAATAGAATCTCTTCTCAGCGCTGTTGTGGCAGACGGAATGATCGGAAGCAAACACAGATCAAATATGGAGCTTGTGGCTCAGGGAGCAGCAAATATAGTAACACCTTTTTTTGGCGGTTTACCCGTAACGGGAGCCATTGCCCGCACTGCAACCAATATAAGAAATGGCGGGAGAACGCCCGTGGCCGGTATTATCCATGCGGTTACTCTCCTTCTTATAATGCTGTTTTTCGGTAAATATGCCATGCTGATACCCATGCCCGTTTTAGCTGCAATACTCGTAATGGTCGCTTATAACATGAGTGAGTGGAAATCATTCATCGCAATTCTGAAATACCCCGCAGAAGATATAATCGTTCTGATCACTACTTTTCTCCTGACAGTGATTTTTGATCTGACAGTTGCCATTGAAGTTGGGCTGGTATTATCGGCTTTTCTCTTTATGAGAAGGATGTCAAGTGCAGCTAATGTTGATGTCTGGACGAAAGGCGTAACAGATGAAGAAGAATCACCTGATCCGATGGGAATTGAACGGAAGGCGGTTCCTGAAGGGGTAGAAGTATTTGAAATTAACGGTCCTTTCTTTTTTGGTGCCGCCGAAAAGTTCAGAGAAGCAATAAGACAGATCGAGAACCCGCCGCAGGTTCGCATAATCAGAATGCGAAACGTGCTCACTATTGACGCAACGGGAATAAAAGTACTTGAAGATCTGCTCCGCGATTCCAAAAAAGATAACACCCTGCTTATACTCTCGGGAGTTCATACCCAACCTGTGGTTGCGCTTCAGAGATCCGGTTTCCTTGATGAAATAGGTCAGGAAAATGTACTCGGTAATATTGATGATGCACTTGACAGAGCCAGGGAATTCCTGGGGCTTCCAAAGCTCGGAAGATCTCCTGATTTCACGCCCAATGTTGCCCGAGAGATGAAAGAAAAATAATGAAACAATTTGGTGAGATTCTTCAGAAATGAAAGATTCTTTTCTCCCCTTCACATTTATTTTTGAATGGTTGGAATTTTATATTTTATTAAATAGATTTGGAAATTCAAGTCTTTAAAGTAGAACAGATTGAAATGAAAACAGAAGATAAGATCACAAAAGTGATTCTGCAATCAAATTTCACCCCTGACGATGAAATTGCCGCACTATTCTGGAATTTTGACCCTGACGGTATTGAAATCGATGAACACGGGGTAGTTCTTTACTACGGCTCTGATAAAAATCCCAATCTTGACGCAATTAAACATTACGCACATAAACTAAACCTTGGTTTTACGAGTCTGCTTTCTGAGGAGATTGTCGCTAAAAACTGGAATGAAGAGTGGGAAAAGTCTATTAACATAACAAAAGTCGGTAAAAATTTCGTCATCAAACCGACCTTCCGTGAATATGCTCCTGAACCCGATGATATCGTTCTTATTATTGAACCGAAAATGTCGTTCGGTACAGGAGAACATGAAACCACACGGCTTATGCTGCAGGCAATTGAAGAGCTTGTTAAACCAGGAATGAAGGTTCTTGATGCAGGAACGGGTACCGGAATTCTTGCTATTGCCGCTGCAAAACTTGGTGCCTCAGAAGTTCAGGCATTTGATATTGATGAATGGACGGCAGATAACGGCTCAGAGAATGTCATGCTAAATAAGGTTTCTGATATAGTTGAAGTAAGAGTTTGTGAAATAAAGGATATCATTGACAGAGATTTTGATCTTACAATGGCAAATATCCATAAATCGGTACTGATGGAGATTTCTGATGAACTGGTAAAAACAGTTAAACCAAAAGGTTTATTGGTTCTCTCCGGTATCCTGCCGGAAGATGAGTATGAAATACTCAGGAAATATGAGGCACATGGTCTTATGTGTATTTCAACACTCAAAGAAAACGAGTGGATTGCCCTGACTTTTACTAAATTATAATAACTTTTTATCTGAAATAAAAAAAGCCCCTGTTAAAGGGGCTTCTTTTATTAATATCTGAATCCCGGTTTTTTTTTCAGCATTGCAGGTTTGAATGCTTCCCTGAAACTGAAAACACGGGGTTTCCTGAGATCGGCAAGGTCTGTTTCCAGAAGTTCTTTACCAACTGCTGCAATATTCTGTGCAGAGGTACCGCCATTCTGAATTGGTGTCATTTTTCTTAGTGCATTAATGTCAAACTTTGAATAGACTTCCTTACCCAGCGCGATACCAATGTAAACAACCGTTGAATAGATTGTTATAAGAACATCACAGTTCGCTATCATGGGATTTATGCTCTCCTTCTGATAAACAAGAGCATCGGGGGCTAAGGATTTAATTTCTCTGTATGCTCTCTCCCAGATTTCATTAGGGTGAAGCTTAAAGATCATCTGCCTTCCGTTGGCAATTTTTATCGCCTCTTTAATAAATTTTTTCCGGTTTTCAAATTTGAAGGTCTCTCTTGCATCAGAAGTGGCAACGAGGACAAAATTCTTGTAGGGAAAATCATTGTCAAGAAATTTTGCGCAATCATCAAAATTGGGGATACCTGTTACGACAACCTTATCCGGGTTAACCCCTTTTTTTACAAAATGCTCTTTATAACCTTCTGAAGCTACGCAAAATTTATCATAAGCATGTGAGAGACCCGTTGTTGAGGTACTCGCCAGGTATCTGGGAAGTTTCAGATTCTTAACAATGTAATACATCAGATTTTCCGGATCAGTCATTCCTTCCTGAACCAGAACTATCTTTTTATTTCTGATATTATCAGGAATAATAAGATCGGCACAGGTGAATACGAGGTCATAATCATCAGCTTTTCCCTTGTAATCAAGCTGTAATTTATTTTCTTCAATATAACTGAGGGTATTCTTCAGAAACTGACCGCCGAGTACAGAAAAATCAAGCAGTCCCTTTGAAGCAAAATAATCTATATAGCCGGAACCGTAATAAGGACTGAACCAGATGTCCTCATTTTCAAAGTAACGGGAAATTTTGTGCATCATCGTGGTTTGGTTTAATGAACCGCCGATGAATAATATTTTTTTATTCCTCATATTACCAATATTTAAATATTTCGATTAGAAATTTATATTTTAATTCTGTTTAAACCAATTTAAGAATTTGTTAAGTTTTTTATAAAGGATGTCAGAATTAATACCGACCATTTAAATTTCAGAAAGTTATTCCGGAAATTTTGATGTTTATTTCATTAAAAAAGAATTTATATGCAGTTGATTAAGCCAAAAAGACTCGAAAAGGGTGACCTGATAGGGCTATTAACGCCCGCTTCCACTCCTGGAGACATGACAAGAATTGACAGAGCGGTTATTTACCTTGAAAAGCTCGGTTACAGAACCATCGTCGGTAAAAATGTCGGCAAAAGACATGGTTACCTGGCGGGAACAAATTCAGAAAGACTTGAGGATCTGCATGGATTTTTTGCAGATAAAAATGTCAAAGCAATATTTTCTCTGAGAGGAGGATACGGCTCAGGCAGGATGATTGATAAAATTGACTTCAGCCTTATCAGAAACAATCCGAAGATATTTGTAGGCTACAGCGATATCACCTCACTCCAGATGTCTTTTCTCTCAAAGTGCGGTCTTGTTACATTTGCCGGCCCGATGCCCGCCGTTGATTTCCATGGCGAAGTAAACAGATATACCGAGGAGATATTCTGGGAAACTGTAACTAATCCGGAGTATAAGGGCAAAGCAGTATATCCTGAATCAACAATACCTTCCGGTAATAAAAAAGGCAGGGCGGCGGGACGTCTTACAGGCGGAAATCTTGCACTTTATATGGCACTGATGGGAACAGGGTATCTCCCCTACCCTGAAAAATATCTCCTTTTATTTGAGGATGTTTCAGAACCCCCATACAGAATTGACAGAATGCTCAACACGCTTAAACTGGCAAAGGTTTTACAGGGTGCTCAGGGAATTGTACTTGGTCAGTTCACTGACATGCTTCCCGAGGGTTACAGCGATCCGACACTTTCGCTTGAAGAGGTTTATGCTGAATACATTGACGTTCTGGATATACCGGTTATTAAAAACTTCCCTCACGGCCATGTGAAAGAGCTTTTTACGGTTCCCTGGGGCATAATGGCAGAGGCAGATTCGGACACTGCAGAATTGACCCTCCTTGAACCGGCAGTAATCTGAAAGGGTTTGACGGGAGCATAATTCATGCTCCCATTCAATTTAACGTGCTCCGGATGGGAATCTTTTATTCAGGCATTGATTAGCCGGGCAGGATTTTAGACATTGATTCTTCAGCCATCCGCTTTTTATACACGATCAGTTTCTTCTGCAGAACCTTATCTTTTACCGAGAGTATCTGAACAGCCAGAATTCCTGCATTTTTAGCCATGTTTATCGCAACTGCAGCCACAGGAACGCCGCCGGGCATCTGCACTATTGAGAGCAGAGAATCAAGTCCGTCAAGCGACTTTGATTTAACCGGCACGCCAATGACAGGTATAGGTGTATGTGCTGCAACCATGCCGGGCAGATGTGCTGCTCCACCGGCTCCTGCAATTATCACCTTAATGCCTCTTTTATGTGCCTTTTTACCATATTCAGCCATGAGTTCTGGTGTTCTGTGCGCAGAAACGACTTTTGATTCAAAGGGAATATCAAATTCCCTGAGTATTTTTACTGCTTCTTCCATTACGGGGTAATCTGAGTCACTTCCCATGATTACACCTACCAGGGGTCTGTTACTATTCATTTATTCAGTTCCTGCTTTTAATACTTTATCTGCTTTGATTGCTTTTTTTAGTATCCGGTTTGTATCATCACCGATTACTGTTATATGGCCAATCTTTCTTCCTTTTCTTGTCTCAGCCTTTGAATAAAAATGGAGATGGATATCAGGGTCTTTCAGAACTTCATCATAATTGGAAATCACGCCGGGACCTGAGTTCCTTCCGAGTATATTCACCATTACTGCTGCAGGTTTCACCAAGTCTGTTCTGCCAAGCGTAAGACCAAGAACTGCTCTTATATGGTTCTCAAACTGGGAAGTGACACATCCCTCAATACTGTAATGCCCTGAATTGTGCGGTCTGGGGGCAATCTCATTCACAAATACCTTATTATTTTTATCCAGAAATAGCTCAAGACCAAATACTCCCTTTCCTTCAACTGCTTTCACCGCATTCAGTGCTATTTTTCTTACTTTAGCTGCCGTTTTTTCATCAACGGGCGCGGGGGCCATAACTACCTTACAAATATGATTTTCCTGAACGGTTTCAACCACAGGGTAAACGGCGCTGCCGGTTTCGTTAACTGCCACCATAACTGCAAGTTCTCTCTCAAAGGAAATAAATTCCTCAGCCATAAGAGGAGAGTTCCTTGATTCGAGTTTTTTCATCCCCTTTTCAAACTGAGACTTATCTGAAACGGTTGCATTTCCGTAACCGTCATAACCCATTGTTCTTGATTTAAGGACAAACTTTTTACCAAGCACTTTACTTATGTCTTCGTAAGTATCTCCGGGAGAAACACTTATGAACCCGGGAAGAGGCAGACCGGCTTTCTGAAAAGTCTGTTTCTGAATTAGTTTATCCTGAACCATAGCTATTGTTTCAGATGATGGAAACACGGGTATTCCCTTTTCTTCATACAACCTGAGTACCGCAGCATCAATAAACTCATTTTCAAGTGTTATAATATCGCTTACTGCACAAAGCCCGTCTATAATCACAGGATCTGCAAAATCACCCGCAAATTCATTTTTTGTCAGCATTCCTGCGGGCGAATTTTCAAACTTTTCAGCTATAGCCACTTCAAAGCCCATTCTTACGGCAGCAAAAGCAGACATTCTTGCTAGCTGCCCTCCGCCAAGAATTCCTATGACTTTTCGTTTAAGCATTAAAAATTATCTCCACTCATTTATAAATATTTTTTCACCGTCCGAAGTAAGAATCCGGCATCCGTCAGTATCAGTTCTCTGAATACTGACTCCCCGCCTTTTCAGCCTTTCTATGACTTCCGGAGAGGGGTGATTGAAACTGTTGCCCCTGCCGGCACTTATTAATGCATAGCCGGGCTGAACCGCGTCCAGAAAAAGATCTGAAGTACCTGTTTTGCTCCCGTGGTGACTGACCTTCAGAATTTCAGATTTGAGAAATTCGCCGTATTTTTCCGTCAGGATCTTTTCGGATGCAACCGGAATATCACCTGTAAAGAGAACTGCGATCTTACCGTACTGAGCCTTAACAAGTTCGGACGCTTCATTGGATGACAGACCCGCGCTTGAATCACGCACTCCGGGAACTGCAAACAATGTCAGATGCATACTGCCGAAACTGAAGAACCCGTCTGAAGCCTGGACGGTTTCGACATTTTTTCTTTTCAGAAAGTCAAGATACATAATCGCGACAGAATCATCCTTGCGGGCAGGCGGCGGTGTAATGATTTTTTTGATAAATCCCTGCTCTGCGAGATAGAGAAATCCCCCCGCATGATCGTTATCCCAGTGCGAAATAATACCCAGATCTATTTTTTTAATCCCTAGATAACTTAAAAGAGGAATAATATACTTTTCTGCAGCATTTGAATGTATGTTCAGCGCACCTGCATCTATTAGTAATGATTTGTTTTCGGGAGTCACAAGTAAAAATGCATCTCCCTGACCTGCATCTGCCATAATTATATTAAGTTTACCTTTCACTGGCAGTTCAGAATTTGCGTAGCCTGTCCATGATAAAATTGAAATTGTAAAAATTATTATTGCCGTTGTTCTTCTTATCCCGCTTTTCATTGCAAGCACAGCCGGCAGAAGAAGAAGATGAAAAGCGAAAATCATGGCAGCCGTTAAACTGAACTGTCTTAAGTTAAGTATCAGAAAATCAATGCCTGAGAGTGCAGTGGTTAAACGATTCGTTAAATTAAAGACCAGATCGCCTGATAATGCAAAAACCTGAGCGGCAGCCGATGTAAATAATGAGAGGAAAAGAACTGTAATGCCGTTTGCCAGAAGAATACTGATAAGAGGTATCACAGCAGCATTTGAAATCATTGCGATTAAGGAGACTTCACCAAAGTAATAAATTATGACAGGTGATGTAAACAGCAGGATAATAAAGGTAATAATCAGATATGAAATGACAGAAATTAAGGAAGCCGATGTTAAAATACTGAAAATTAAAGACCCTGAGTATTCTCTTCTGAACTTGTCATTAACTGTAAATCGGCTTCTCATATAATTGCTGAATTTTTTCGCAATGCCGTTACCATAGATTATTGATAATGCGGCAATAAAAGAAAGCTGAAAACCCGGCTTGAAGAGTTCCATAGGATTGAATAAAAGTATTATTAATGCAGCAATTGCGAGGGAATTGTATCCGCTGCTGCTTCTTCCCGTCTCTTTGGCAAGAATAAAAACAAGAGCCATGACCGAGGCTCTCAGAACCGGAGCCTGAAATCCGGAAACCAGTGAGAATAAAATAATTCCGGCTATGACACCCGGAATATAAATTGCCCTGCCCCACCTTTTTAATAAAGCCCCGATAATAAGTATAATAAATCCCACATGGAGCCCTGATACGGCCAGAACATGAGTTACCCCGCTTTTTCTGAAGTTTTCTTTTATCTCATCTGATAAACTGCTTTTATCACCCGTGATAAGCGCACTTAACACCGAAGAGGCTTCCGGGGAATAATATTGATTAAGTTTAATCTTTATATTATTACGCAGTTTCAGAATGTAAGATTCAATATCAGCCATCAGATCATCTGACGATTTTAAGTAATTAATATCATCTGCCGTTAACTGCCCTTTATAACCGTCATTACGGTAGAAAAAAGCAAAGTCGAATTCACCGGGGTTCCTTTTTCCGCTGAAATTACGGAAATCACCTGTGATTTTGTATAAAGCACCCGGACTTAACATATTATAAATTGAATCATACTCTGCTGCAGACCCGGGATATATCCTGCAAATCAGCTTTACAGGTTTTTCTTTCTTTATCACAGGCGGATTTTCCGGCATCTGCTTTGAATTTTTCTGCCCCAGATAGGAAGTGACATAAAAATCAAATCTGATATTGCGTGAGTTTGCGGGTGATATATTTTTCACCACACCATTAAGCTTAATATTGTTGGCAGAATACTGTGATATAAACAAATCGTCATTTGCGGAAAGGAACAGACCTGAATAATAATTTCCTGAAATAAAGAAAAGGAGAAATAACGGCAAAGCAGTATAAATTGATTTACTCAAGGCAACTGCCGATATAATCATTAACAAAGCAGATGAAATAAAGAGCACCAGATTTGATCTGAAAATAAATGCACTGAAGATACCAGTCACAAACAGAATCACGGCGGGTATAAGTTTATATTTTATAAACAGTTGAAGCATTACAATAATGTATCGGTCAAAAAGGGCTTAATATCTGTTAAATTTTTAATCTGTTTAAATACTTTATCTGAATTACTGCCTTTATAAACAGCCATAACAGGGTTTATTGTATGACTTTTAATTGAGATATTTTCAAAGTTACCATGATCTGACACCATTAAAAACTCTGTATCATTTGTCAGATTTAATATGATTCCCGTTATAAACTCATCAAATACTCTCATAAATTCTGCCAGCGGAAGGTACTCTCTTCCATGCCCCATGTAATCTGTATAGAAGTACTCAAACAGGGTGAAGTCATATCTTGATGCTATCCTGATAAGCCGCCGGGCTGCCTCTGAGGGTGTAATCTGAGGCATCTTATAACCGAGTCTGCTCCTCCATCGGTCATTCATCAGTTCAGCTGTCAGCGCTTCCCTCCTCCATACTGCTGAGGCTTTATTGAATTTCAATCCTGCTCCGTCAATACAGTGAGCGGTAACGTTTTTCAGTTTTCTTCCCGAATGCATGTATTTGAAAAAAGGTTTCGGGTAAGCATTTGCAAACCATGGTCTTTTACCGCCATTAAGCAGAACTGAAAAGATGTTCTTTTCGTAAATTTCAGGAATCAATGAAATGGGGGCGTAGGGACCGTAGTGCTTTCCGTAAATCTGTGGTGCATTTATTCCGCAAAAGATACTTATCTGCCCCGTTCCGCTCTGAGGTATTCCCGGAACACCAAGACATGCATCAACAGGAAAAAGCAAGAGGTCTCCCTTGCGTATAAATTGGTTATCGGTATGAGGCGGTCCATCAAAAATTTCAGAAAACAGGCGGGTCGGGAATCTGAAAAACGGGTTGGATGATGGGTCAGCCTCACCTATCCCAAGTCCGTCAACAAACAACATCAAAACCCTTTTGCCCATTTACTTTGATTCCACTAAAACCGTGACGGGGCCATCATTTATAATTTTAACACTCATCATAGAGGCAAAAATACCGGTTTCGACTTTTGATTCACCCAGATTTTGTTTAACCCTGGTCACAAATGCCTCATACAGGTCATTAGCAAGTGGTGGTTTTGCGGCAAGTATGAAATTCGGACGGTTTCCTTTTGCGGTATCCCCGTAAAGAGTAAACTGTGAGATTATAAGCACCTCACCGCCGGTTTCCCTGATGGAAATATTCATCTTCCCTTCCGAATCTTCAAATATTCTGAGATTACAGCATTTATCTGCAACAAACCTGACATCATCAATGGTATCGCCGTCTTTAACTCCAAGCAGAATTACCATACCTTTGCCAGTTTCCCTGCTATAATTTTCATCGGGGATATAAACCCCGGCTTCCGAAACTCTCTGTACTAATGCTCTCATAATGATTTTCGCCCGGATGATTATCTGTTCACCTCTATGTAATGTTATCTGATTTCAATAAAATGAGTTGCAACCCTGGTTTAATCTGTTCTTTTATACAGTTACTTTAAATCTGATATTTAATTATGGTTATATTATGTTAAACATGAAAAATCTCGCCCTTAATAATTCTCTGAATACCGGAATAATCCTTTTTAACGGATATATCAATAAAGCCGCTCTCTGACATAATCCTGCTTACCTGAGAATACTGCCCTTTTCCGAGCTCAAAATATAGCTTACCCTTAGGTCTGAGGTTTTTTCCGGACGAAGAAGAAATCAGCTTGTAGAAACTGAGACCGTCGGCTTTATCCGTTACTGCAATTTCGGGCTCATATCCGGTTATTTCTTTCTGCAGAGCGGGAAATTCCCTGAATGAAACGTAAGGAGGGTTTGATACGATTATATCATATTTTTCATCGGCAGAAGCAAAGTAATCAGCGGCACTCACATTAATAAACCTGATTTTATTCTCACCACATATCTTCTTTTCATTCTTAAGGGCAAGGTGAATTGCGCCCTGACTAACATCAATTGAAGTTACTTCGGCTCCCGAAAGGTTTTTAGCAAGAATTATTGCTATATTACCCGAACCGGTTCCTATATCCAGTATTTTCAATTGTTTATCAGATCCGGTGTCAGAAATTATTTCTTCAACGAGCAGTTCCGTTTCCTGCCTGGGAATAAGCACATTACTGTCAACAAAAAATTCCTCACCGTAAAACCAGGTCTTGCCAACTATATACTGTACCGGTTCAAATTTTATTCTGCGGCGTATAAAGCCCCTGAATTTTTCAAGTTCTTCCTCGTCAAGAGGACGGTCAAACATAAGATAAAGATCAAGGCGGCGGCAGTTCAGGACCTCCGCAAGCATTATCTCTGCATTCAGTCTCGGAGACTCAATCCCCTTTTCTTCCAGGAAATCAGCAGACTTTTTTAATAATTCAATAACATCCGGCATAAAAAAGAAACCATGTGATATAGTTTATTTAAATTTAATTCTTTAAATTTTTAGTTTCATATCTCAATTTAGCTATACGAACGATGTATATC
>CAYPMQ010000053.1:0-14837 GCA_964411625.1 uncultured Ignavibacteriaceae bacterium | reverse complement strand
TCAAACAATATATTAGGTACTTAAATAATGAAAAAAAATGATTTATTAATTTTTACTTCCCCTCGCCATTTGGCACTATCCGTGGCGGACAATCACTCTTTTCCATACCACTCATACCATCCATACATTCCTTTCTAATCATACCACTCATTCTTTTTCATTCAAATCATTCTTTTCCATACCACTCATACCAACCATACATCCATACATTCCTTTCTAATCATTCCACTCATTCTTTTCCATACCACTCATACAAATCATTCTCTCAATTACAGATTCCTTAATTTCCTTTTATTACAGCCAAATATTGAGTAAGTTTAAAGTCTGAATAATAAAATTGTTATTAATTGAAATTTACTCTTCAAGCGAAAGATCAGAACAGCAAAGCCCGTGCAGGCTTTTTTGAAACTGCTCATGGTATAGTTGAAACACCCGTTTTTATGCCCGTGGGCACTCAGGGCACAGTAAAGGCGGTCAGTCAGCTGCATTTGAAAAATGTGATTGACACAAAAATCATCCTCAACAATACTTACCATCTGTATTTACGTCCCGGAACTGACTTGCTTGAAAAGGCCGGGGGGGTCCATAATTTCATAAGCTGGGAAAGAGCCATTCTGACCGATAGCGGCGGGTTCCAGATATTCAGTCTTTCGGATTTCAGAAAACTGAAGCCCGAGGGAGTGGAATTCAAATCTCATCTTGACGGTTCAAAGCATTTTTTCACTCCGGCAAGAATAGTTGATATTCAGCGTTCAATAGGGTCTGATATCATGATGGTTCTTGATGAGTGCACCCCTTACCCATGCGAGTTTGATTATGCGGCAAAATCGATAAAACTGACCACAAAATGGGCAACACTCTGCAAGGAAGCTTTTGTTGACTCGAAAGGGAAATACGGCTATGAGCAGAGCATGTTCGGGATCATTCAGGGAAGCACCTATAAGGAGCTCAGAGAAAGATCGGCAAATGAGCTGGTGCCGCTTGATTTTGACGGATATGCGATAGGCGGTCTTGCAGTGGGCGAACCTGCTGAGATAATGTATGATATGGTAGGGTTCACGACAGATTTTATGCCCGAGGAAAAACCGAGATACCTGATGGGAGTTGGCAGGCCGGAAAATCTTCTTGAATCTGTTGAGCGCGGTGTTGATATGTTTGACTGCGTAATGCCGACCCGCAACGCCAGAAACGCTTACATATTCACGAACAAAGGCTGTTTCATTATAACGAATTCACAGTACAAAGAAGATTTCACTCCTCTTGACCCTGACTGCGGCTGTTTCACATGCCGTAATTTCACGAAAGCTTATATCAGACATCTTTTTTCGGCAAGGGAGCTGCTTGCTTATGAACTTGCCTCGGTTCATAACATCTACTTTTTTGTAAATCTGCTTAAAGAGGCAAGAAAACAGATATTGAACGGCACTTTTTCCGAATGGAAGAAGGAGACCGTTAAAATAGTTTCATTTCATCATAAACTGAAAAACGGAGGCTAATCAAGTGAACCTTTTATTTTTAATGGGTGCCCCACCGCAGGGCGGACAAGGCGGAGACGGACAGTGGATAAGCACGCTTATCATGTTCGGATCAATTTTCCTGATCTTTTATTTCATGATCATCAGACCCCAGCAGAAGAGAGCCAAGGAGAGAGAAAAACTCCTCAACTCAATCGAAAAAGGGGATAAAGTGCTTACATCATCGGGTATCTACGGTGAAATTGCCGGTATCGAAGATAAAGTAGTACTCGTAAAAGTTGCTGAAAACGTCAAGATGAAGTTCGATAAGAGCGCCATTGCAAACGTTATTAATAAGGAAGTTTCATCAGAGGGTTCCAGGAAAGACTGATCTTTATGGATAAATCCGTTTTTTGTTCTGTAGAAGAAGCTCTTGAAGTTATAAGAAAAGGCGATATTCTTATTGTCGTTGATTATGAGGACAGGGAAAACGAAGGCGATTTTGTCTGTTCTGCCGAGTCTATAACTCCCGAAAAGGTCAATTTTATGATCTCACAAGGCAGGGGTCTTCTGTGTGTGTCTTTGAAAGGTGAAAGGCTTGATGAGCTGAGCATTCCCATGATGACGGGCAATAACTCTGCCCTTCACGGCACTCAGTTCACCGTTTCAATTGATGCCGTTAACGGAACCACAACGGGTATATCCGCTTCTGACAGAGCGGTTACCATAAAACGGCTTGTTGAATCTGATGCAACAAAGGATGACTTTGCAGTACCGGGACATATTTTCCCTCTCCGCGCAATGAGTGAGGGGGTATTAAGGCGTGCAGGTCATACCGAAGCTGTTGTTGATCTCTGCACTCTTGCCGGTGTTTATCCTGCAGGAGCGCTGTGTGAGATTCTGAAGGAAGACGGGGAAATGGCCCGTCTTCCTCAGCTTATCGAAATGGCCGGAAAGTTCGGGATGAAGATTCTTACGGTTAAGAATCTGATTGAATACAGGGTCAGGAAAGAAAGGTTTATTACCAGAGAGACCACAATAAATCTTCCCACTGCCCACGGTGATTTTGTTTTGCACTTATATAAGAGCACAATAGACGGTAAGGAGCATCTGGCGCTTGTCAAAGGTGATATCACCACCGATGAACCCGTCCTTACAAGAATGCACTCCGAATGTCTCACGGGAGATGTTTTTTCATCGCTCAGATGTGACTGTCATGACCAGCTTAATAAATCACTCGAGATGATTGCGTCAGAAGGAAGAGGTCTGTTGGTATATATGCGTCAGGAAGGAAGGGGCATAGGGCTTCTTAATAAACTGAAAGCATATAAACTTCAGGAGCATGGCCGCGATACAGTGGAAGCAAATATAGAGCTTGGGTTCAAGCCTGATCTGCGTGATTATGGTCTTGGCGCTCAGATTCTCATGGATCTTGGGGTGAAGCGTGTTAATCTGCTTACCAACAATCCCAAAAAAATTGTTGGTTTAAAGGGTTACGGAATTGAAATTGTTGAAAGAATCCCGATCGTAATCAAACCTAATAAAAACAATTACAAGTATCTTTCAACCAAAAGAGACAAATTAGGACACCTCATTTTTGAACTCCCTGATGGGGGACTGTAATTTCGTTATTCGTTTCTAGTTCTTGGTGCTTGGTGCTTGGTTCTTCGTGCTTCCTTGTTGATTCTTGGTACTTAGTTATTGGTTCGTGGTTTTTGTTTTTTTTGACCTTGTGTTTTGATCCTTTTCCCATTTCAGTGTCTTATATATTGATCTCAAATGTACCGACATCCTGAGGACCGGGACGGCGTTACTGTTAACTGCTCACTAAGCCGAAGGCGTCTCACTGTTCACTAAGCAAGGCGTTTCACTTCTTCCAAAGTTTTTCAATGATATCAATATCTGCCTGCGGGAACTGATAATTACTTAATTCTCCCGGATGGCACCATTTGTATTCCGAGTGTTCTTTGAGTTTAATTTCACCTGAAATCAGAGTACATTGATACGCCTGAAGGATATACTCTTTTTCTTTGTGTCTGAACCCTGCTTCTGCAAGGAATTTACCGCATTTAACCATAAGATTAAGCTCCTCAAGAATTTCCCGTTCAATAGATTGCTGAGGAGTTTCACCTTCCTCCGTTTTTCCGCCGGGAAATTCCCAAAGACCCGGCATTGACATTATTCCGCTGCGTTTTGTTATAAGAACTTCGTCATTCCGGGTTATGACTGCGCAGGTAACTATTATCGGGTTCAATTTCAGAGGATATTTCTTAGGGCAGAAAAAATCTTTTTCTCGTAAAAGTCGGGTCCGATTATCTGGAGGCCGAAGGGGAGTCCGTTAAGGTCTTCTTTGAAAGGAAAACTCAAGGCAGGTAATCCGGCAAGATTCACCGAAACAGTGAAGATATCGGAAAGATACATCTGCAGCGGATCATTTATCTTTTCGCCTGTTTTGAATGCGGTGTCAGGAGTGGTCGGGGTAAGGAGGAGATCGCAGGTTTCAAATACTCTCCTGAAATCATCAGCGATAAGTCTTCTTACTTTTGCAGCTTTTGCAAAATATGCATCATAATAACCCGATGAGAGTACGTAAGTGCCCATCAGGATTCTCCTTTTCACTTCTTTTCCGAATCCCTCTTCACGGGTGTTTCTGTACATTTCATTCAGACCGGATGCGGCGGATTTTCTGGAGGAATATCTGACACCGTCATAACGGGAGAGATTTGATGATGCCTCAGCACAGGCAAGAATATAATAAGCAGCAATAGCGTATTCAGTGTTAGGAAGTGAAACAGAAACTACCCTGTGTCCTGCCTTCTCAGCGAGGGTTCTGAATTCATTCATACTTAAAAGCAGTTCTTTGTTCTGAATATTGCGGACATATTCATCCGGTATGCCTATTGTGAGAGGAATCCCTTCCGGTTCAGTCTGAACAAAATCAGGATTTGATGTTGTGTCGGATTCATCATACCCGCTGATAACATCAAACACCAGTTCAAGATCATTAAGATTCCTTGCAAAAGGACCAATTGAATCAAAAGATGAAGCATAAGCAGTTAGTCCGTACCGAGATACGGCATAATAGGTGGGTTTCAGACCCCAGATTCCGCAGAAAGCGGCGGGCTGTCTGATAGAGCCACCCGTATCACTCCCAAGCGAAACATCACAAAGTCCTGCCGCAACTGCAGCCGCTGAACCTCCGCTGGAACCTCCGGGTACGCGTTCAGGATCCAGGGGATTTTTTACTATACCGTAAGCGGAATTCTCATTTGAGGACCCCATTGCAAACTCATCACAGTTGGTTTTACCGATTATGATTGCATCTTCTGCAAGAAGTTTATCTATTACAGTTGCATTGTATGGGGAGATATAATCTTTCAGAATTGCCGAGCCGCATGTAAGAGGCTTACCGGCAATAGAAATAACATCTTTTACTGCTATGACCGCACCGGCCAGTTTTCCGGCTTCACCTGATTTTATCTTCCTGCCAAGAGCGGCCGCCCGTTCATGAGAGTCTTTATCGAATACGGAAATAAAAGCGTTAAGACCGGAATTATTGATACGGTTAAGAAACCCGGAAACATTTTCTTCAAGATTCAGATTTCCGGATTTCAGCAGATCCGCTTTCTCAGTAAGATCAGAATAGGGGGGCATTATTCTTTCAGATTATTCTGATTATTGTTTTTTGTGTCTTTGGAAATATCTTCTTCAACATCTTTCATTGCCTTGCGGAACTCACGCATGCCTTTACCAATGCCCTGTGCAAGTTCAGGTATTTTTTTGGCACCAAAGAGAATGAGAATAGCGAGCACTATTAAGATTATTTCCCAGGGACCTAAATTTGAGAACATTTTATCACCAGGTTTAATTAATTATTGATTCAAAAACTGATTTAAAGAGATACTGCCCGTCGGTATTCCCCACCATCGGGTTGCAGACTCTTTCGGGGTGCGGCATCATCCCGAGTACATTGCCTTTTTTATTCATAATACCTGCAATATTATTAAGTGAGCCGTTAGGGTTGGCATCTTCAGTAACTTCACCGTTTTCATCGCAGTATCTGAAAACCACCTGTCCGGCGGCTTCAATTTCATTAAGCCCGTCGGTTTCAATGAAGTAATTTCCTTCACCATGGGCAATCGGGATTCTGACAACTTCGGGAGTTCCGGAACCTGTAAAAATTGTATTCTTATTACTGACCTTGAGAAACACATCTTTGCATCGGAATTTCAGGCTGTTGTTTTTCAGCAGAACTCCCGGGAGCAGTTTTGACTCACAGAGAATCTGGAAACCGTTGCAAAACCCGACAACAATACCGCCTTTTTCGGCAAACTCAATTACTTCCTGCATAATGGGGGAAAGAGCAGCTATGGAACCTGTTCTGAGGTAATCACCGTATGAGAATCCGCCCGGTAATATTATGACGTCGCAATTCTTAAGATTATGTTCTTTGTGCCAGATAAAATCTGCATCATAACCCATGATATGCTTTGCAGAGTAGTAAGCATCATGATCGCTGTTTGAGCCGGGGAATACAACTACGCCGAACTTGGGTTTCATTTAACTTCCTCAAGAGTGAATTCATAATCTTCCATGATCGGGTTTGCAAGAAGTTTACTGCAGAAGGTATCTATTTCCTTTTCTGCCTGAGATCTGTCTGAAGTGTTTATTGAAAGTTCAATGAGCTTATTGAAACGGATTTCGCCGATATTATTAAAACCCAGATGAATGGCACCTTTTTCAACTGCTTTTCCTTCAGGGTCAAGTATCGATTTTCTTCTTTTTATAATTATTTTTGCTTTATACAAGGTTAATCCTGATTTAATGCTTTGGTGATGATTCTGCTTTCCTTCCCGTAATCAAGGTTGTAATAATGCCGAACAAAATTACCGAAGCAAAGATAAGAAACATGGCAGTAAAACCGTAAGAAAAAGTTAAGAGAATACCGGCAATTATAAAAACGAAAAAGAGAGGATTTTCTTTAATACCGCTGGCACTGAATTTTGGAAGAGCCGGATACGTGATTCTGGAAACCATCATTAATGAAACAACGGCGGCAACAACTGCGTGATAAACAAATAGTTCTGAGTTATTTACTGCAGGGTTAACCATGTTTATATATGCAAGCAGGGTTAAAGCTGCGAACGGGATGGGAAGACCGGAAAAACTTTTTTTATCAAATTCTGTTAATTCGGCATTGAACCTTGCAAGCCTGTAAGCTCCGCATAGAAGAAATAACGCTCCCAAAATAAATCCGGATACTTCGCTGCCGTTGAAAAGGAATTTATAGGTAAGTATGGCCGTCGGAAATCCGAAACCTCCGAGATCTGCAAGAGAATCAAGCTGGACACCAAAATCAGAGGGTATATTCAGTTTCCTGGCAATCATACCATCAAATGTGTCAAAAATAGCAGAGAGAAAAATGAATAATGTTGCTGCCAGCAGTTCACCCTTAAAGGCGAAAATGATCGAGAAAAATCCTGAAAGCAGGTTCCCGAATGTCAAAGATGCCGGTATAGCCATTTTAAATTTCTGCATTTCAGTTTTTTTTCAAAGTAAACAGAACTGTTTCACCGGCAGAGACGAGATCACCGTTTTGTACACTCACTTCAAATCCTGAAGGAGCAATAATATCAACCCTGCTGCCAAACTTGATCATTCCGAAACGTTCTCCCTGCTTTACGGTATCTTTCATATTCAGTTCATTTATAATCCTTCTGGCAATAAAACCTGCTATCTGTGTAAAAAGTATTTTGCCGTTGGGAGAGGTTATACCGGTGTAAAATCTTTCATTATCGCTTGAAGCCTTGTCTTCCCATGCGGCATAATATTTGCCGGGGGCATATTCCAGGTAATCAACAGTGCCATCAACCGGTATCCGGTTTACATGTACGTTAAGCGGTGACATAAAAACCGAAATCTGAGTTCCTTTACCTTTAATAAATCTTGTTTCTTCCACTTCTTTTATAACAATAACTTTACCATCTGCGGGCGAAATAATTATCTCGCTGCTTCCGGGAGCTTTTCTCTCCGGGTCTCTGAAAAAGTTAAGCGAGAAGACAATTAAAAACAGAGCAATCCCGATAAGGGAGACTTTTAGTATCAATTTGTCGGATAGAATACCTCCGGCTATCAGGATAAAACAGATTAATAAAACTAAACCGAGTGTAGTGTAACCGTACTTAGTTATCATCAGCTTTGAGATAATTTATAAATGAATGTATGTCTGTTACTCTTGATCTTTTAACAATATAATTATCTGAAACGTTTTCCGTCTTTGTGATCAGAAACTGTTTCGGATTAAAATCTGCATTCAGATGAACGGAATCAAGCTCAGATATGAAGCTTAATTCGAGCTGCAGAAGATGGTGACCCCGTCTCAGAAAGAAAGGCTTCATAAGTGAATTGCATTTGATTGCCAGCTTCTCAATTGACTTAAGTTCATCAACGCTGCATAAATTTCCGGATATCAGATGGTAATTATTCATTTCGGTTTTACTGTTAACCGTGGTGTAAGAAAGAACCGGAAGCTCCACGATTTTATTAAACAGATTAACGCCCTCAGCTGAAATGATTCCCCTGATATCGAAAAAGTTTCTGACCCTTACCGAAAAGCCGAACTTTTTTATTTTGAGAGTTTTGTGCATATTCGGACTATTTTCGGCAACCGGTCTTATGACAGGTATTTTATATTCTCTCAGGTATTCTGTAAGGAAAGAGAAAACATTCTTTTCGCTCAGGTCTGAATTTAAGAGATTATTTTCGTAATTTTGTGTCACTTCCAAAATTAATTAGTAAATCAAAGAGTATAGTTTTTAAATATAACAAAAATAAAATTCAGAGGAAAAAAATGTTCAAAGGCGGTATGCAAGGTATGCTCAAACAGGTACAGAAGATGCAGGAAGAAATGCAGAAGGTACAGGGCGAGCTTGGTAATAAAACCGTGACAGCCGAAGCCGGCGGCGGCATGATCAAAGCAGTTGCAAATGGCAATAAGCAGCTTGTATCAATCACACTTGATCCTTCGGTTATAAACGCTGATGAGAAAGATATTCTTGAAGATCTCGTTGTAGCAGCTGTAAATAAGGCCCTTGAAGCTGCATCAAAGATGGCTGAGGAAGAGCTCGGTAAAGTTACAAAGGGAATGATTCCTCCCGGATTAAATATCCCCGGTTTATAATTTTGAGCCTGATTGAACCATTAGAAGCCGTAATAGAGGAGTTTTCCAAATTTCCCGGAATAGGGAAGAAAACGGCTTACAGACTTGCAATTTATCTGCTCAGAAGACCACCGAAGGACGTGACCCGGTTTACAGAAGCAGTTACGGCTCTGAAGCAGAAAGTCACTTTCTGTAAAAGGTGTTACAACCTTGCCGAAGGTGATTACTGCTCGGTATGCACAGGTATGAAAAGAGACGCCGGTAAGATTTGTGTGGTTGAGGATATTACAGATGTCATGGCTATTGAAAGGACTCACGAGTATGATGGTCTTTATCATGTTCTGGGCGGGGTGCTTTCACCTTTATCAGGAATAGGACCTGAGGATATAAGGCTTTACGAGCTTTTTAACAGAATCAGGGATGAAAAGACTTCTGAGGTGATTCTTGCTCTTAATCCGGATACTGAGGGCGATACAACTTCTATGTATATTGTAAGAAATCTGAGGGAGTCTGGTCTGAAAATTTCCAGAATTGCAAGAGGAATACCTATAGGCGGTGATATAGAATTCAGTGATGACGCAACAATAAGCAGGGCGCTTAAGGGCAGAATAACTGTTTCCAATGAGTAAAAAAGAATGGTTCAGAGACTGGTTTGAATCAGAAGATTATCTGCTGATTTATAAACACAGGAACAAGGCGGAGGCATCTGCGCTGGTTGACCTTGTATTACGGAATACAGATTTGAAACCGGGTCAGAGAGTGCTTGACCTTGCATGCGGTTTCGGCAGACATTCAATACTATTTGGTGAAAAAGGTTTTAACGTTACAGGTCTGGATCTCAGCAGCACACTCCTTAAGATAGCAAAGAGCGATGCCGGGTGGCACGGGGTTCAGATCAGTCTGGTCAGAGGTGATATAAGAAAGAGGGTTTTCAGATCCGGCTTTGATCTGGTGACAAATTTTTTCACAAGCTGGGGCTATTTTTCTGACCATGAAAATTTCACAATTTTTCATTTAATTTCAGAGTATCTTAATTCCGGCGGATATTTCGTTTTTGATTATTTCAACAGGAATTATCTGCAGGGTAATCTGGTACCGGAAAGCGATGAAATTGTGAACGGAGTGAGAATTATTCAAAAAAGGTTACTCTCCGGAGATTTTGTAAAAAAACAAATCAGTATAATTAAAACAGATACTGAAATTGAATTTGAGGAATCTGTCAGACTGTATGATTCAGAAGTTATCGAAAATAATCTGATAAGTTCAGGTTTCAGTATCAGACAGAAATTCGGCAATTATAACGGACAACAATATGACTTTGTTAATTCTCCCAGACTTATTCTGATATGTCAGAAAGATATCTGAAATATTTACTGGCAGTCTTGTTGCTGTTTGCCGGCTGTGACATCTTTGAAACCCGTGATGCACAGTTACCCGGGACCCCGAGAGTTAACCTTGATCCCGCAACAACACCTGAAATTGCCGTCAAAAATCTCGGGATAGCTTTCACGCAAAAAAGTATTCAGATATATATTTCAGTATTTTCAGATTCATCAGGTACGGGTAAGAATTTTGAATTTATTCCCTCGGCAGGATCCGAAATCAAATTCGCAGGCATATTTTCTGACTGGGATCTCCGAAGTGAAGAGAGATACTACACAAATCTCTCGGCTGCGAACGGGCAGAACGGATTTTTACAGATAACAACAACTGATCTGCAGACAATCTCATTTGTTGACAGTTCTTATGTAAATATGAACTATGAAATTTCTGTTCAGAATGAAGGTCAGAGTAATATATCAGCTTATTCCGGCGGGCTTCAGCTTAAAACGATTAAAGATAAAAATTCTCTGTGGAAAATATATTCGGTCACCGATATCAAAACCTCCGGGAAACTGACATGGAGCGACCTGAAAGGAATAAACTATTAAAGCTTCAGTTCTGATAACCTCCGGAATTTTATTGCTTTTTGCTTTTTCGGGATGTCAGAATCCTTTTGCTCCCGGCATTGAGCCATTCCGGCAGGGATCAGGAGGTCCTGTAAGTGATCAGACTACGATTGAAGGTGTTTTTCAGAATTTCAGATACGCTTACACCTTTAAGGATACATTGATTTACAATGCACTTCTCCCGGAAGATTTTATATTTGTCTATCGTGATTATGAAAAAGGTGTGGATGTAAGCTGGGGGAGGGAAGAAGAGCTTCGCACCACTTCCGGTTTGTTTGAAAACAGCGAACGTCTGGACCTGATCTGGAATAATATTATTGTTTCATCAACAGACTCTCTGCAGGCAAATATTGTAAGAGGATTTAATCTGACAATAACATTTAACCCAACTGATATCCTGAGACTGGACGGAAGAGTAAATCTTTTCCTGAGAAAGGAACCAAGCGGGAAATGGGTAATTAACCGATGGATTGATGAGTCAAATTTTTAGTTATGTTAATATTAAAAGAATTATTACGGTCATTTAAGGTCGCCCGATATCAGGTTGTCTTCACATTTCTGTCCTATTTTATAGGTCTTACACTGATTTTTTTGAGCTATGTTACTTTCAGATTCAGTAATTATCTGGAAAATGAACTTATCTCGCGGTTCAGCTTTGTGGTTTTCCTCGAAGACGGGATAACTAAAAGTGATGCATTAGAGACATTTAATAAGATTAAATCTCTTGATATTGTTTCTGAAGCAGATTTCATTGACCGTGATTCAGTACTGAAGAATCTCTCTGCGGAGGCAAACGAGAGTTTTGAAGCTTTTCTCGAGAGTAATCCTATTCCGTATTCGGTAAGTGCAAGTCTGAAAAAAGAAATTGCCGGATCATACACAAAAGATGATCTCAGCAATACAATTTCAGGAATTAAGAATATCGGGGAAATAGTTTTTGATCAGGATATGCTGAAGTCTATTCTGGCAAACCTCAATAAAGTTAAAATAACAGTATATACTCTTTCTCTGATTTTATTCTTTATTACTCTTTATCTGGTTTATGCAACAACTCTTCTGATACTCAAAAACAGGGCTGATGAATTCGAGACAATGAAACTGGTGGGAGCCAACATAACCAAAATAAAGCTTCCGTTCGTTATACTGAATTCAATTCTGGGGATAGCTGCAACAGTGCTGCTAACATATCTTTTTTCTGCAGCATCAGATGCGTTGGCACCTTCAGCCGGCATAAGGACAATTGATATACTGAGCACGGTGCATCTGCTGGTTGGAGGCATTGCTTATAGTATTATCACATCGTCACTTATAAGTCTTTATGCTTTGCGTCAACTTAATATTAAATTCACGCTGAATTAATTGCTTAACAGCCCCATTTTAGTTAAATTTGTATTTTGTAAATAATTTTAGGTCAGAAGTGAGAAAACTCTTCATTCTGTTTACTGTATTTTTAATATCTTCCTCCCTCCACTCACAAAACGAGAACGTACAAATAGGCAGTCCATTCAGGGACATAAAAAACCAACAAACTGCTGTTTATGATTTATCTGATCCCAACGGCATAAATATCAAAGTTTCCGTGTGGGGATATGTAAAACTTCCTGGAAAATATATAGTCCCGGCAAATACAAACCTGTTGGATATACTAACCTATGCCGGCGGTCCCACAACTGATGCAACTATTGAGGATCTGAGATTATTCAGAACACTGCCGGACTCCTCCCAGCAGTTAATGACATTTAATTATAACTCACTGATGTGGGAAGAGCAATTCACACAGAACCTTAAATTCCCTAACCTTGAGCCTGATGATCTTATATTGGTCACAGGAGAACCCAGATTTTTCTTCAAAGATTATTTCAGTATAACCCTGTCAATAATTTCCACGTTAGTATCTTTAACCATACTCATCATCAACATCGCAAGAAACTAAGGGAATTACAAAAAATGCAAGATAATTTCGTAAACAATCCTGAATTTAAAACCATGAAAGATTATCTCATAATACTGAAAGATAATCTTTTCCCTATCTTACTGATTACCGCAGTGGGTACAATTTTTGCCGTTTTTTATGCAATAAATGCGGTTGATATATACAAATCATCAACCTCGCTGAAAATTACAAAAGAAAAGGGCAGTATTCTTGAATCCGATGCACTTTTCCCATCCATTTCATCATTTACCGATGACAGATTTATCAGTAATGAAATTGAAATTCTTAAAACTTTCTCACTCCGTTTGAGAGTTGCGGATGCGGTGCTTGATTCTTTCAAAACGAATAAAAATGAATCTGAATTCTCAATTATTTTCGAATCGCAGAAATTTAATCAGGGAAATGAAAAAGTACTGAAAACAGATGTTAAAATAGCGGAAGAGCTCGCAAGTCTTGTCGATATTGAGCAGAAGCGAGGACTTGACGTTATCATCATATCTGCATCCTCACCATCCCCTAAAGAGGCAACTTTAGTTTCCGAGACTTATGCCAAGGTTTATCAGGAAATCAACCTTGAATTTAACAGAAATCAGCTTACACTGGTAAAAAAGTTTCTTTCTCAGCAGAGAGAAGAAAAACTTAATGATCTCAATATAGCCGAAGATATTCTTACTAAATATCAGCAGGCGGGCGGAATTATAGCTCTTGATCAGCAGGCAACGACACTGATTTCCCAGCTTTCTTCTTTTGAGGCTGATAAAAACATGAAAAAGATTGAGATCATGGCTTCAGAGAAGATTCTGACTAAACTCAAGGAAGAACTTAAAAAACAGGATCCCACTTATTCTACGTACCTCGAGAATCTGGCCTCTGAAGCTTATCTGCAGAACCTGCAGACTGAAATTGCAAGACTTGAAGTTAACAGAGATTTGGTTATTGCTTCAAATCCTGACGCAACACAAAAGCAGGCTATAGCTGATTACAACAAAAAAATTGATGAACTGAAAAAGAAATTAAATCAGAAGCTTGAGGTACTCAAGGCCGGTGTTTACGCAAACTCACCTGAGGAACTTAAAGAAATTTCAAAAAATATCATTACGGAAGAAATCAAGCTCCAGTCAAATAAAATCTCTTTAGAGCAGCTTGAAAGAATAATTGGTCAGTATGAAGCGAAATTTTCTGTTCTGCCTAAATCAAGTATTGAGCTTGCTAGACTTCAGAGAAACAGAGAAGCACTTGAAAAACTTTATGCTCTTGTTGAGCAGAGATTCCAGGAAGCACTGATTAATGAGCAGTCACAGCCAGGAAATGTTTATATTATTGATCGGGCCCGGGTACCAAATGCACCTGCTAAGCCAAACAGAAATCTTATAATCCTTGTTGGTTTTGCTCTCGGTCTCGGTATTGCTCTCGGTTTTGCATTTGTCAGAAACTACTTTGATAATACAGTGAAAAGTCCTGATGATATCCAGAAGAGGAATCTCGCGCTTCTGGCGTGGATACCTAAGATTGAAGGGCTTGGTGTTAAAGGCTCAGACGAGTTCGAATTTATAGTTCACAAAAAGCCGGATTCAATTCCTGCGGAAGCTTTCAGAGCGTTAAGAACCAGAATACAATTCTCAAAAACTCAGGATGAGGAAATTAAAACAGTGCTGGTTACTTCATCAGCTCCTGCAGAAGGTAAAACAATTATAGCTGCCAACCTTGCCGGTTCATTTGCTCAGCTTGACAAAAAAGTTTTAATTCTTGACTGTGACTTAAGAAAGCCAAGAATTCATGCATTCATGGGTGCAAACAGATACCCCGGTCTGGTGGATTATCTCCTTGGTCAGACCTCTTATGATGAGGTTCTGAGAAAATCAGAGATGAAAAATCTGGATTACATAACTGCCGGAACAATTCCCCCGAATCCTGCCGAGCTGCTGGAATCACCGGTAATGCTTAAGTTTCTCGAAGAGCTTAAAGCAAAGTATGATATGGTAATTGTTGACTCCCCGCCTATTATTGCAGTAACCGATTCGGAAATCCTCGCAAGAGAATGTGATGCTTCAATGCTTGTGGTGAGTGCAGATACAACTGAGATCGAACTGCTTGAAAGATCTGCTGAAATTATGAAAGCCAACAGCCGTAAATTTATCGGTACCGTTCTGAATAATTTCGTTTACAGAAGTTCTTACGGTTCATATTACAAATATTACTACTACTATTCAAGACAACCCAAGAAAGATATGACGGGCTCTGTTTAAGACCCGGCCAGGTCACACAACTTATGAGAAAACTTCTTCCCATATTTCTCGCAGTTGTATCCTTGATGGTTTTTTCAGCTAACGCTCAGGATGACT
>CAYPMQ010000052.1:0-14923 GCA_964411625.1 uncultured Ignavibacteriaceae bacterium | reverse complement strand
ACTGCCAAAGTGAGGGTTGAACTTGCAAACCCGGGTCTTCAGATAAAACCGAATATGCTTGCTGAAGTTGAAATTGTGCATAACTCCCTGAATAATGTTCTTGCTCTTGAAAGTGATGCAATAATAAGAAGCGGAAAAAGAAATATTGTAATCCGCGCACTCGGAAACGGAAAGTTCAGACCAGCGGAAGTTACTCTGGGAGAATTCTCCGATGGGTATTATCAGATCCTTTCAGGTCTTCAGGAGAATGATACGGTCGTGAATTCAGCTCAGTTCCTTATTGATTCTGAAAGTAACCTCAGGACTTCGCTCAATAAATTTATTTCAGGGAGTGAATCCGGTAATGAAAATAAACCCTCATCACCTGAAAAAGATGTCAGAGCCGGAACGCCTGCGGGAGAAGGTACTCATCAGCACCATGATGAAACAGCAAAGAGCAAGGTGCCTGAAAAGGAAGGAACTGATGCTGCCTCATTTGATAAAAATAAGGATGGCAAAGTATTCCAGTGTCCCATGGACTGGGATGTGCTGGCTGATGAGGCGGGCCGCTGCCATATATGCGAAATGAAACTTAAAGAATACACTGTTCAGCAGGCAAAAGATAATCTGGTTAAACATGGTTATAAAGTGAAATAACGGTTGGATAATGGCAGCAGCAAAAGAAAATAAAGTTATAAATGCAGTAATAGAATGGTGCCTTAGTAACAGGGTGATAGTGATCCTGTTTACTGCGGGTCTGATTGGCGCAGGTATCTGGGCTGTTCAGAACACCTCTATTGATGCCATACCTGATCTAAGTGACGTGCAGGTTATAATTTACACTGATTATCCCGGGCAGAGCCCGCGTGTTGTGGAAGACCAGGTCACTTATCCGCTCACAACAAAAATGCTTTCTGTTCCTTATGCCAAAGATGTGAGGGGTTACTCATCGTTCGGTTACTCAATGATTTATATAATATTTGAAGAAGGAACCGATATTTACCGGGCGCGCAGCAGGGTGCTTGAGTACCTGAGCTCAATCAGTAGTGAACTTCCGCCCGGTGTAAGCCCGACCCTCGGCCCTGACGCAACGGGACTCGGATGGGTATATCAGTATGTACTGCAGTCAGACAGACATTCACTTGAAAAACTGAGATCAATCCAGGATTGGTTTCTCCGTTACGAACTTTCGGCTCTTGAGGGAGTTTCGGAAGTGGCCTCCGTAGGAGGAGCGGTAAAACAGTACCAGATTAACATTGACCCCGTGAAACTTGCATCTTACGGAATTTCGCTGAAAAGCGTGACTGATGCATTGAAGATGAATAACAATGATGCAGACGGGAAACTGGTTGAGTTTGCCGAAACCGAATACATGATAAGAGCATCAGGATACCTCAAATCGAAAAGTGATATTGAGCAGATAGCTGTTATGCCGGGTGGAAACAGCAATGTCAGGGGCGGCGGCATGTCACCCTCACCTTCTCCGGGAACGCCTGTTTATCTGAGAGATATTGCTGTTATTGAAGAAGGTCCCGATCTGAGAAGAGGCATAGCAGAATGGAACGGTGAAGGTGAGACCGTCGGCGGAATAATCGTGATGCGTTTCGGTGAGAATGCACCCGGCGTCATTGAAAGAGTAAAAACCCGTTTGGAGGAGCTTAAAAAATCTCTACCCGAGGGTGTTGAAATCATTCCGGCCTATGACCGTTCAGAGCTGATTCAGAGTGCGATCGATAACCTGAAAGACAAGTTGTTTGAAGAGACACTGATTGTTGCTCTGGTCATAATAGCATTTCTCCTTCATATCCGCAGTTCTCTTGTAGCAATTTTCACACTTCCCACTGCGGTGCTGGTTTCGTTTATCGTAATGAAGATGCAGGGTATTAATGCCAACATCATGTCCCTGGGAGGCATTGCCATTGCCATAGGTGCAATGGTTGACGCATCAATAGTAATGGTTGAAAATGCTCATACAAAACTTCAGGAAGAGCAAAGCAAACCGGAAAATGCCACGAGGCCCCGTCTTGAGGTTATCCTTGAGTCATCAAAAGAAGTCGGTCCATCAATTTTTTATTCATTGCTCGTGATCACTGTATCATTCATGCCGGTCTTCACCCTTGAGATGCAGGAAGGAAAGCTATTTAAACCCCTTGCCTTTACAAAGACTTATGCGATGGCCGGTGCGGCAATACTTGCGGTTACAATTGTGCCTGTGCTGATTAATTATTTTGTGAGAGGCAAACTCCGTCACGAAGAAGATCATCCGATAACTAAAGTTCTGATGAAGATATACGGGCCTGTTGTCAGGTTCGTGATTGAAAAAAGATGGTACGTTATTTTTGGAGCTGTCTTTATTTCAGTGCTCACAATCCTCCCGTTCATGAAACTTGGCAGCGAATTCATGCCCCCTCTCTATGAGGGTGACCTGCTTTATATGCCTACCACTCTCCCCGGAATCTCTGCTTCAAAGGCTGGTGAACTGCTTCAGCAGACTGATAAAATAATTAAATCATTCCCTGAAGTTGAGTCTGTTTTCGGAAAAATCGGCAGAGCTGAAACGGCGACCGACCCCGCCCCGCTTACTATGATAGAAACAACTATCATGCTTAAGCCGATGAGTGAGTGGCGCGAGGGTATGACCACTGATAAGCTGGTGGATGAACTGAATAATGCAGTTCAGATACCGGGGCTGACAAATGCATGGACCATGCCTATCAGGACCAGAATTGATATGCTGTCAACAGGAATTAAAACCCCTGTAGGCATTAAAATAGCAGGACCTGACCTCAGTCAGCTTGACAAAACCGGGGCAGAAATCGAAGCAATTATTAAGAAAATACCCGGTACAAGATCGGTGATAGCAGAACGAAACCTCGGGGGTAATTACCTCAATTACTCCATCAGAAGGGATAAACTTGCCAGATACGGTCTTACCGTTGAAGATGTTCAGGACGTTATGATGTCGGCACTCGGAGGGATGAATATTACAGAGACAATTGAGGGCCTTGAAAGATACCCTGTAAACGTGAGATATCAGAGAGATTACAGATCGGAGATCGAACAGCTCGAAAGAGTGATTATACCTCTGCCTTCAGGCGGCAATATCCCTGTTTCTGAGGTGGCGGATATCTTTTTTGAAAAGGGCCCCGATATGATCAAGAGTGAAAATGCAAAGCCCAACATCTGGGTATATGTGGATATAGAGGGCACCGATCTGGGAACATACCTGAAAATGGCTCAGAATAAAATAAGAGAAGAACTGAAGCTGCCTGCAGGTTACTCAATAGTCTGGAGCGGCCAGTATGAGTACATTCAGCGGGCAAATGAGAAGCTTATTTTAATTCTGCCGCTTACTATCCTGATTATTATGTTCCTGCTTTATATGAACACCAAATCAATGACCAGATCAGCAGTTATTCTGGCTGCTCTTCCGTTTTCTGTGGTCGGAGCAATTTGGTACCTCTATTTTGCGGGATTTAATATGAGCGTGGCGGTCTGGGTGGGAATAATAGCTCTTCTCGGAGTAGATGCTGAAACAGGTGTAATAATGTTTCTTTACCTCGATATTGCTTATGAGAGGTATAAAAAAGAGGGACGGCTTATCAGCCTTGATGCTCTCAAAGAGGTTATTTATGAGGGAGCCGTAAAAAGAATCAGACCCAAAATCATGACTGTTATGACAACTTTTCTGGGTCTTTTTCCTATTCTTATTGGTATGGGAACCGGGTCTGATGTAATGAAAAGGATTGCAGCGCCAATGGCGGGTGGTATATTTTCAAGCCTTCTGCTTGAATTGCTTGTCTGGCCTGCTGTTTATTATCTTATGAAACAAAAAGAAGTAAAAGCAATAGCTGAAAATCAAAACAACAATAAAATCACAAAGGAGGCATATAATGCTTAATTTAATCAGAATCTCATCAGTATTCTTATTCCTGTTCATGGCAGGAAGCACTGTTTCTTATGCTCAGCATCATTCTGAAGATAAGAATAAAAAAGAAAATCACGAAGGCATGAAAGAAGCCTGCTGCGCTGAGAAAAAAGACTGCTGCGGTGAAGGCAAAAAATGCTGTGAAGATAAGAAACCCTGCTGTGAAGATAAATCATGCTGCACAGATAAAGGAAAATCAGAAGCTCAGGCTAAGGTGATTTTCAATAAAGTTTGTCCTGTTGCCGGTGATGAAATAGATGCTGAAGGGCCCACTGTTGAGTACCAGGGAAAAGTTTATGCTTTCTGCTGCCCCGGCTGCGATAAGAAGTTCCGGAAGGATCCTGAAAAATATATCAAAAATCTCAGCGAAGACGGATCAACTTTTGTCGGCAAAAAATAATACGGCTTTATAACCTTAAGGGGGCTGCTTTTAAGATCAGCCCCCACCGGTTTAATTTCTCCAATTAATACAGCACGGCTGCTCTGTGCCGAGCCTTTTCCGCTTTACCCGGTTTGCTGTTGCTGCATATAAAGGAAGGCTGTCAGATCAATTCTGAGACTATTACTATTTTCGGGTATATCATCAGACTTGTTCCGGTATCGTATACAGAGAGCTGAACTCCATAATAATTATTCACCCATTATAATCAGCTGACCCGCAGGCAGGTGCCTCAGTACACTGTAAAATGGATTTATCTGCATATTAATCCTGACCGGCAGATTTTATTATATAATCCGCCGGGAGTGCAATACAAATCTTAAGAAAAGACTGTAAAAACCAAAAAGGAATAAAACACACTCAGTAAAAATTTTTAAATGATTCAGTGTTATTATTTAACGACTTTAATTTCACAGGAACTTCAGTAATCTTTTTGTTCAAGGTTATGCTGATTTAATTTAAATTCTTGATATATTTAATATCGTAACTATATGGTTTTATGTATCAAAAGAGTACACTCCGGTGGCAAAACAGAGCCGGGTTAAAACCAGTGAGTCAGCTTTCCTTAAATAAATTTTTGAAAGTTCCGGAAAATTTCTCTGCTAAGGTTTGATGGTGAGTGGTAATAAAACAGAAAATGCAGGTATTCTGAATAATACGGAGCAGCCTGTTACTTTTTTTGAATCGGCCGCAAATATCGGAACGACTTTTTTTTCGATATCGCCCGATGGGAAAGAAATTTATTTCCTTAGCGGCGGTTATGAAAAAATATCCGGATACTCAAAAAATGAAATCCTGACCAATCCCAAAGCGCTTTTCAGGCTACTTGAAAGAGAATTCATACCGGGTCTGAGGGCATATCTAAAGGCAATTAATGCCGGTAAAACAGGGTCATTTGAGTACAGAATCAAAAATCACAAAGGTGAGTACCTCTATCTGCGTCATACCGGAATTCCCGTAATAAAAGATGGAAAAGTTGAGCGGGTTGATGTTATTGTACAGGATATCACCACTGAAAGACAGAAAGTTCAGGAACTAAGAAAATCAGAAGAGAGATTAAGAATACTTTTTGAAACAGCTGAAGACCTGATATTCGTGCTTGACTCTGCAGGGAATTTCGTGACTGTTAACAGTAATGGCGCAATCGGTCTTGAATATCTGCCAAATGAACTTACCGGCAGGCATATCCTTGATTTCGTAAAAGAAGATGAGCAGGCAGTGGTGCAGAAATCGTTCTCGGAGATGCTTAAAACCTCAAAGCTGGTTACCTTTGAAGCAACATTCATTTCAAAGTTCAGTAAAGAAGTGATTTTAGAAGTCAATGCAAAGTCTCTTTATGAATCGGGAGTGAAATTTGACGGTGTTGTGGGAATAGGCAGAGATGTTACCAACAGAAAAAGAGACCGTGAAAAAGTTAATGATCTGAATAACAAGCTCATAGAAGCTAACAGAATTATTTCAATTGAAAAAGAGAGAGTTAAACAGAGAATCTCGGTTCTGGAGGAACTCAACCGTCTCAAGAGTGAATTTGTGTCAAATATTTCACACGAACTCAGAACTCCGCTTGCTTCAATCATCGGTTTTTCGGAGACAATAGAATCTGATCCTGATATGCCCCCCGAAATGAGAAATGAATTTAACAGTATTATCCTGACAGAAGCAAAAAGACTTGCTGCGCTCATTAATGACGTTCTCGATATCTCAAAGCTCGAGGGCGGAAATATGGCGCTTAATAAAACAGCCTTTGATCTGCCTGAGCTCGTTGATGAAATTCTGCAGAAGATTAAATCGGTCAGCAGGAAAAAGAATCTTATCTTTGCTGCTGAATATTCCCCCGCAAAGATTACAATATATGCGGACAAAGAGAGGATATCGCAGGTAATCAGTAATGTCCTGAACAACTCCGTAAAGTTTACCAACGACGGCGGCAGAATATCGGTTTATACCAGAATTCTGCATAAGGAGGTTGAAATAATCATCTCCGATACAGGAATAGGTATTCCAAAGAAGGACCTTGGGTTTGTTTTTCAGAAGTTTTACCGGGTAAACAGACCCGATATTACGATTCCGGGCAGCGGTTTGGGGCTCTCACTGGTTAAACAGATTGTTGACCTGCATAAAGGCTTCGTTTCAATAAGGAGCGAAGAAAATCAGGGCACCTCGGTTATTATTCAGTTGCCACTTTCACAAAGATAGAGGTGGGTTTTGGAGAAATTAGTATTTATTGTAGATGACCAGCAGCCGATAACCAAACTTCTCGCGTACTGGGTGGAAGAAAAATGGGGTTATAAATGCGAGATTTATCATAACGGGGAAGATGCTGTCAGTAATCTTCATCTTAAGCCCGATCTTATTTTGCTTGATATAATGCTGCCCGGAATGAACGGCATAGATGTTCTTAAAGAAGTTAAAAAGTTTGACAAAGACCTCCCTGTGATTATGCTTTCGGCCCAGGGAAGGGTGGAGGTTGCTCTGGAAGCTATGAAGCTGGGAGCATATGACTATTTTCCCAAGCCAATTGAGGTTCAGAGGCTTGAACCGGCGGTTCGCAATGCAATCAAAAACTATGATCTGATCAGGGAACTTGAATCGATCCGTGAAAATGTATCCAAACTATACCGTTTTGATAACATCATTTCATCTGATGGGAAGATGCAGGATGTCTTTAAGTTTGTGAACAAGGTGCTTAATAATGATATCACTGTATTAATTCACGGCGAAAGCGGCACCGGAAAAGAACTTATAGCAAAAGCAATTCACTACAACGGCAGCAGAAAAACAAATTCTTTTGTTGTGGTCAACTGTGCCTCGATACCGCGTGAGCTGCTGGAGAGTGAACTTTTTGGCCATGAAAAAGGGTCATTTACGGGTGCGCATCAGAGAAAACTCGGTAAATTTGAACTGGCAAATAAAGGCACCATTTTCCTGGATGAAGTGGGTGAGCTTGAAATACCCCTTCAGTCAAAGCTTCTGAGAGTGATTCAGGAGCGGGAGTTTGAAAGAGTGGGGGGTACTGAACTTATAAAGACTGATGTCAGGATTATCTCGGCAACAAACAGGGATCTTAAGAAGATGGTTGAGGAGAAGCTTTTCAGGGAGGATCTTTTTTACAGACTGAATTCTTTTCCTATCTACATTCCCCCGCTCAGGGAAAGAAAGAGCGATATACTTGTGCTTGCTGAGCATTTTCTGAACACCTTCAACAGAAAGCTTAACAAGAATTTTCAGGGATTTACAAACAGAGCACTTAAAATGATGTATGATTACCCCTGGCCCGGCAACGTAAGAGAGATGGAAAACACAATTGAAAGATGCGTGATAATTTCTGAGGGGAAGAAAATTGACGTGGAAGATTTTCCCCTGCATATTCAGACCATTGTTGAAGAAGCGGTTGAAAGCACGGAGGAAGTCACTTTTAACAGAATTCTTCCTTTCGAAAAAATAAAGGAAGAGGCAATAAGACACGCTCTCAAAGTAACAGAGGGTAATATTCTCGAAGCAGCCAAAAGACTTGAACTTGGCCGAGCCACTATATACAGGCTTATGGAAAAGTATAATATTAATGTTGCTGAATCAGTTCAGAAAAATAATGAATAACACATAATCGGAGAATAAAATGAATTTCACAGCAGAAAATCATTCGGGTATAATAGTTGTCTCTGTCAATTTAACAAGAGCAACTCTTTCAGAAGCAGACGAATTTAAGCAGATTCTTCTTGGCTATATGGACCAGAAATATTTCAGATTTGTGGTTGATCTCTCTCAGTGTGAGTTTATAGATTCAACATTTCTGGGTTCGCTTGTTGTGACGCTGAAAAAAGTTACGGTGCTTGGCGGGGATCTGAAACTTGTGGGATTTCAGCCGGCAGTGCAGTCAATGTTTGAACTTACAAGAATGTATCGTATTTTTGAGGCATTTACAGATAAACAGCTTGCAGTAAACAGCTTTACAAAATAAAAACAGTATATGGCAGAAAACGGCACTTATAAAGCGAAGATTCTTCTGGTTGATGATGACCCCGCGTTGTCAAGATTGTTTCAGTACGCATTGACAAAGGAGGGGTATAATTGCCTGACGGCTCCTAACGCAAAAGATGGTTTCCTTACCGCAAAGGAGTTCAGGCCTGATGTCATTATATCCGATATCATGATGCCTTTCATCAGCGGGTTTGAATTCAGAAAAATGGTGATTGAAGACCACGATCTTAAAAAAATTCCATTCATCTTTCTGACCTCTAAATCAGCCGAAGATGATATACTGGAAGGTTATGACCTTGGTATCGCAGATTATGTTATCAAGACTGCGGGTCCGCGTGTGGTTGTTGCAAAAGTGAATGCACTGATAGCGTCGCTTGATAAAGAGCGTGAAAAGGCGATGTCTGAGCTCCACCAGGCTGCCGATCAGCTCAAGGTTAAAGTTGTACCCGATTCAGCACCGGTAATTCCGGGTTACGAGATCAGGCAGTTTCACCGTGATTTCGGCGGTGCCCCCGGCGGTGACTTTATTGATTACTTTCAGCTTAACGAGCATACACATGCACTTATTCTCGGTGACGTTATGGGTAAGAAGTGGGGTGCATGGTATTTTGCCGTAGCTTATGCCGGATATATCAGAAGCGCAATAAGGGTTTATCTTCAGAATTCAAGTGTTTTTTCATCAAAAGAACTGCTGGAAGGCATTAATCTTTCGATCTATAATGATGCAAAAATCTCTGAAGTGTTTGCAACCCTTTCAATAATTCTGATAGACTATAAAGAAAAAATACTGAAATACTCGGGCGCCGGTGATCTTCCCCTTTTTTACCGCAGCGGAGAAACGGGAATCACAAAAGAAGTGGTTTCAAACGGTCTTCTGCTCGGTTTTGCACCCGAAGGTAATTTCAGCGAGCACACTATCACTACTCAGCCGGGAGATATTTTTGTTTTAATCACGGATGGAGTAATTGAATCACGCAACAGTGAAGGAGTGCCTCTGGGTGAAAAAGGATTGGAAAGACTTCTTAATTTTATGCCCGGTGATATTCATCCCACTGACTACATAAGGGAGGAACTGAGCAGATTCACAGGTGATAAATTTGAGGATGATGTCAGTATAGTAGCCATAAAGTCATAGCGGATTTCCTCTCAAGTACGGATATTGCCGTTTATACAAATTTCAGTCAGTACAACTCAATTTAATATTGTATTAACATTACCATTCTTTTCTTTCATACATAAATTATTTTTGATGTGACATGAAAGATCAGAATAACATAATCCACAAAGTACTTATATCACCCGTTATGTGGGGATTTATCGGTTTTGCACTTGCATTTACGGTGATTCTCTCTTTGAAACTGGCTGGAGAGTTTACGGGAAGAACTTCAGGGGTAATAATCACTATGAATGATGTGATTCTGGCAGGCTATGTAATATTACCTGCTTTCATACTCAGACTCGTGATAAACCTTCAGTTCATTTTTATCAGCAAAAAATGAGCCGGGGCGGGAATAACCAAATAAATTCAGTAGTATTTACATTGTGTGCAAAATCGCCGGACTGAACCCGGTGTCAAAGCTTATTGCTTTTCTCTATTCCTCCGGGAGATCTTCCTGTTCCGGAATAATCTGTTTCACCCCTTCCTCAGTGCCGATAATAAGCAGATCGGTCATTGCAGGAAAGATTCCGTGTTCAACTATACCGGGGCAGTAATTCAGATAAGAATCAAGCTCCGCAGGATCTTCAATCGGTCCGGTTTTAACGTCAAAAATGTAATTACCGTTATCAGTTATAAAAGCTGAGTTATTGCTTTTATTCTGTCTTTGCTTAAAAGTAAAACCCATTTCAGTAAGGAATTTTTTGACAAGTCCTGCTGCAAAGGGCATTACTTCAACGGGAACACTCCACTTATCACCAAGGTTTTCAGATATTTTCGATTCATCAACCACAATTATTGAATACTCTGATGAAGAAGCTAATATTTTTTCTCTCATGAGTGCGCCCCCTCCTCCTTTAATAAGGTTGAGCGAGTAATCAACTTCATCTGCACCGTCAATATAGAGGTCAAGAGGTACGTTGCCTTCAAGTTCAATAAGAGGTATCCCTGTTTCAAGTGCCAGAAAGCGTGTTGCCTCAGAACTCGGAACTGCAGTTAAATCTTTCAGTTCACCGGTTTTCAGAAGTCTGCCGATCTCTTCAATCGCATATTTCACTGTACTGCCTGTACCGAGACGCAGTTTCATTCCTGGCTTAACGTAATCAACCGCAGCAAGGGCAGCTTTCTTTTTAAGTTCCTCCATCTTATTTTCCCGTCAGTTTGCCGGCAAAAATCTGCCAGGCTGTTAGTAGAATAATCTGAATATCAAGCCAGAAACTCCAGTTTTCAAGATACCAGATATCATATTCAATTCTCTTCTTAATAAGGGTTTTATTCTCCTCTTTATCACCGGCGTCGCCTCTGAGACCATGAACCTGTGCCCATCCCGTAATACCGGGTTTAACCAGGTTTCGCAGTTCTATTTCTTCCACAAACTCACGGTAATCATTGTTGAATGCAACTGCGTGAGGGCGGGGTCCTACTACCGACATATCACCAAGGAATACGTTGATCATCTGCGGCAGTTCGTCAAGATTGGATTTTCTGAGGAATTTCCCGAATGGCGTGATCATTTTCTCACGTTCTTCAGCTGAAACAAATACGTTGGATATACCCGGTTTCATGGTTCTGAACTTGAAGCATTTAAAGAGTCTGCCGTCTTTTCCGATTCTGTCCTGAATGAAAAAGGGACTTCCTTTTGCCGTAAGCCAGTGAATGACTGCAATAAGAGAAAAAAGCCATGAGCATATCAAAGTAAGTGACAGAAATGAAACCACAAAATCAAATGTCCGTTTTACTATCCGCCAGTGAATCTCCTCAAGGGGCTCGTTCCTTACTGTGACTATCGGATAATTACCGAACATGCTTACCTGAAACTTTTTTGAGAGATACTTAAAGAAATCGGGGATCAGGTGCGCTCTGACCGCGTTTCTGTCAGAAATCCTTATGATTTCTTCAGTAAGTTCCTTTTCCTCTCCGTCAAGAGCAATCACTATTTCATCAATATCATTTTTCTTTATCATCGGTTCAAGTTCTGAAATGGAACAGAATACCTTAACATCGTTACCCATATCAAAAGGTTCACGGCCCGGTACTACAAAACCTTCAAACCTGTACCCGAGCGATGGATCATCATTGAGAATCTCCTTGAAAGATAAAGCTGTCTGACCCCACCCGACGATGATGAGTTTCCGGAGATTTTCTTCCTTTTTGAGCCGCGAAAAGAAAAACTCCTTGAACAGAATCACTCTGATGCTTATCAGGAATGTTGTCATCAGACCGTAAAGAGTAATAAAATTTCGTGAATAAAGATCTTCCTTCACCATAAACACGAAAAACAGGATGCCTACTATCTGGACAAACACACTTCGTATGATCTTGATGAACTGGTAGGAGAATCTCTTAGAGTAAAAATCAGTGTAAAATGCGTTATTGTTTGTACTGAATCCCCATAGCAGCCAAAGCAGGAGAGTCAGAATAAACATATAATTTCTTTCAAAAAGAACCTGCACAGGCTGCGCAATAAGAGCTGCAGCAAAAAAGGCTGCCGTCAGAATCAGTATATCTATTAAGATAAGGATTTTAGAGTAGGACTGTTTTTTAGAGAACATTATTTATTAAAAAAGATATTTGATTTCTCTTCTATATAATCTTTTATGGTGGTTTCAAAAGCTTTGCGGTTAAAGTTCTCCGCATACGCTGCAATATCAGCAGGTACAAACTTATCAGAGTTTTTTTCAAATCTGTTAACGGCATCAATAATAGCGGGAGCACTCTGTTCGTTAAAATGGATACCGTTAAAACCGTCTTTCACGGTTTCGGCAGTGCCGCCTTTATTAAGCGCTATCACAGGTGTACCGCTTGCCATAGATTCAAGTACCACAATCCCGAAATCTTCAATGGCTGCAAAAATAAATGCCTTGGCTTTTTCAATAAGTGGTCTCATCTCTGAAAAGGGAAGAAAACCCATAACCTCTATGTTTCTGCCGGCAATACGTTTAACTTTGGCAAAATCAGGCCCGTCTCCAACAACAACAAGTTTTTTATCCGGCATTTTGTTAAATGCCTCCACTATCAGTCTGATCTTTTTATAAGGCACCAGCCTTGAGCATGTGATATAGTAATTATCTTTTTGCTCTGTCAGATTGAATTTGTCTGTGTCTACGGGAGGATAAATAACCTCGGCATCACGTGAATAAATTTTCTTTATTCTCCGGGCTGTGTAATGTGAATTAGCCAGTATGTAATCTGGTCTGTTGGCAGTACCCTGGTCCCAGTTCCTGAGATAATGAAGCGTTGCTTTAACCACCGTTCCTTTGATGCCCTTATTTAGCCCCGATTCATTAAGATACTGATGATAGAGATCCCAGGCGTATCTCATGGGGCTGTGGCAGTAAGTGATATGAAGCTGCTCAGAAGTGGTAAGAGCGCCCTTTGCTACAAGATGTGAATTTGTGAGAATAAAATCATAGCCTGAAAAATCAAACTGCTCTATTGCATAAGGAAACAGAGAGAGATAATTCCTGAAATGATTTCTGGCGAACGGAAGATTCTGTATAAAGGAAGTCTTTGATTTTTTACCTTTAAGGATTGTTCTGCGCTCTTCCTGGTCAAGGAAATCAACGAGCGAATAGATATCAAAGTCATTGTAAACATTAGTGAATGACTCTACACACTTTTCAGAGCCCGCATAATCAACAAACCATTCGTGAAGCAGCGCTTTTTTCAATAGAATCTCTTTTAAATTTAGAATTTAAAGATAAGAATTATTAGTTTATTTATTTAACAGTTTCAGGGGTTTAACAATTTAGCGGGGATTATTGGCTGACAATTAAATGCGATTCTGATTTTTTTTACTTGCCGGTCCTGTTTTGCAACTCTTTACAAAGCTGCCGTGTGTTATCCTGTGGTTCTTGATTCAGAAATAGTGATTCATTGGTCTTGTTTATATCCCGGGAGTAGCTTGATACGGTTTTCATGAAAAGTTGGAACCCTGTAAATTCAGCCGGTTCCTCAAGTTTCAAGGAAATCCACCGGAAAAATGATTTATGAGGTTTCAGGAATATTCACAGATGGAAATCAGTGAGAGGAATTAAATTATAACGTCCCTAGTCATCAGGTTTTCATAATATATGTTTCAGTTATGTGAGCATTTTCTGAAATATATCCTTCTCAAAGGCTCATAAACTTTTACCCCATAAAAAAAGCTGCCTTTTAGGGAGGCAGCCTTCATTAGTTCCGTGGAAACTTAACGGGGATCAGCTTTTTTCTTCCCAGACCTGAGCAAGGGTAACTATCATTTTAACTGCCATTTCCATATCCTGGGATGAAACCCACTCGAGGATTGAATGAAAATTATGACCGCCGGCGAAAAGATTCGGGGAAGGCAGGCCCATAAAACTTAGTCTTGAACCATCTGTGCCGCCGCGGATAGCTGAATTGATAACCTTGACGTTAAGTCTGTTAAGAGCCTCAACAGCATAAGCTTCAACATGAGGGTGTTTATCAATAACATTCTTCATATTCCTGTACTGCTCAATAACATTAAACTCAACCGATGATCCCGGGAAGGCAGCAACAGCCTGATCACAAAGGTCTTTTAAGAGTGCTTCATACTCTTTAAGTTTTGAATCGATAAAGTCTCTGATTATGAACTTCAGAACCGTTTTTTCTTCAGTGCCGTTAAATGAGACGCAGTGAACATAACCTTCGCGTCCTTCGGTGGTTTCAGGCGAAAGGTGGTCTTTAGGGAGAAGCTCCATCAGTCTTGCAGCTACCTTAAGGGAATTAACCATTTTGCCTTTTGCATAACCGGGGTGAACGTTTTTACCGTTGAAGGTAATAACTACTGCATCGGCACTGAATGTTTCGGTTTCAACTTCACCGCGTGTTGAACCGTCAATAGTGTAGCCGTACTCAGCTCCGAGTGCTTTCAGGTTGATTTTTTCTGTTCCGCGGCCTACTTCCTCATCAGGTGTGAAGCAAACCTTTATTGTGCCGTGCTTTATTTCGGGATGTTTAACCAGATAATTGACTGCATCCATAATTTCTGCTATACCTGCCTTGTCATCAGCTCCGAGGAGTGTTGTGCCATCGGTAGTGATGATATCGTGTCCCATCATATCTTTAAGTTCAGGGTTGAGAGCTGCTTCAATAACCTTTGTGGGGTCATTGGGCAGAACTATATCACCACCCTGATAATTTTTATGTATTACTGGATTCACATTTGCGCCCGTTACTGCCGGTGAGGTGTCAACGTGGGCAATAAAGGCAACAACAGGAACATTTTTGGTTGTATTTGAAGGAAGAGTAGCCATTACATAACCGTTCTCATCAAGCATGGCATCTTTCAGTCCTATTTCCTTTAATTCTGTGACTAATTTTCTTGATAAATCAAGCTGTTTAAGCGTGGTAGGGAAACCCGGAGCGTCGTCATCTGACTGGGTATCTATTTTAACATATTCCAGAAAACGATCTAAATAAGTGAATTTATAGTTCGGGT
>CAYPMQ010000051.1:0-15139 GCA_964411625.1 uncultured Ignavibacteriaceae bacterium | reverse complement strand
TCCGGGAAAACAGGACCGTGTTTAATCTTCCGGTCAAGCAGGAAAATGAACATGAGAAACAGAAAGAGATAAATAATGGTAAACAGGATCAGTGAAAACAGAATCTCTTCTGCCGAAACGGCTTTTGAGAGCGCGTCAGAAGTTTTAAGTATCCCATATACAATCCATGGCTGCCTGCCCACTTCTGCCGTGTACCACCCCACCTGATTAGCAAACTGGGGCAATAGCACTGAAAATACCAGGACCCATAAAAACCATTTGTATTTAGTTATCCTGCCAGTGAAAACGAGAAAGGCTGAAAACAGACTTATTCCTATAAGTCCGAACCCGATTGCAACCATAAGATGATAAGTCTGAAAAATGAAATTAACCCTTGAGGGCACCTCATCTTTCGGAAATGCATCAAGGCCTTTAACCGGCGTTGCAGGATCACCTGAAATAAGGAAACTGAGCATTCCGGGAATCGCTATTCCGTACTTTACCTGTCTGCCCTGCTCATCAACCCAGCCGAAAAGATAAAGATCACCGGCTGATGATGAATCATAATGGGCTTCAAACGCAGCAAGTTTTGCCGGTTGATTTTTTGCCACACCCACCGCGCTTGAGTGACCTGTAAAAAGCTGAAAAAGTGATGCCAGCAAAGCAAAAACCACACCGATCTTAATGCCACGCAGCGAGATTTCAATATGTTTGTTTTTAATAAGATAATATGCGTGCACGCTTATAAAGAGGAAAGCACCCGCCAGAAATGATCCGCCCAGAACGTGGGTCAGTCTGTCAACTGATGACGGATTAAAAACCATTGCCCAGAAGTCAGTTATCTCGGCTCTGGCTGAAAGACCCTCACCTACAATTTTGTAACCGGCAGGGGTCTGCATCCAAGAGTTTGCGACAACTATCCAGATGGCAGACATTATTGAGCCAAGCGATACCATGCAGGTTGAGAAAAAGTGTACTTTAGGGGATACTCTGTTCCAGCCAAAAAGAAGAATTGCGAGAAATCCCGATTCAAGAAAAAACGCAAATATACCTTCTGCTGCGAGCGCACTTCCGAAAATATCTCCCACATAGCGGGAATATGTTGCCCAGTTTGTTCCGAACTCAAACTCCATTACAATACCTGTTGCCACACCCATTGCAAAGGTAAGAGCAAATATCTTGATCCAGAACTTGGTCATGTTTTCGTAGATTTTATCCTTTGTTTTGAGATATAAGCCTTCGCTTATCACAAGAAGAATACCGAGTCCGATGCTCAGTGGCGGGTATATGTAATGAAATGCAACTGTAAAAGCAAATTGCAGACGAGCTAAAAATTCTACATCCATAACTAATATTTCATGATTTTATACGCAATAAATTAAAATTCTGATTTAAACTCAACATAAAACGAAGTTCCTAACCCCGGAGTTGAATCAAACCAGACTTTATGACCAAGTCTGTCACAAAGCATTTTAACGATTGATAATCCGAGTCCGGTTGATGATTCATCGCCGGTGGGCCTGTTACTTAACCTTGCAAACTTTTTAAATACAAGTTCTCTTTCATCGGGTTTGATGCCGGGACCCTGGTCACTTACAGCCACAACCTTCCCGGATTCAGAATCATTTATGGTGATTGTTATAAATGTATTGCTGAAAGTATATTTACAGGCATTCGACAAAATATTGTCAATTATCTGAAGAGACAGGTTATAATCAGTTTTAACCTTTACGGGAGCATCAGGCTCTTCAAAGATAATTTTTATTGATTTTGATCTGCAGGTAATGGAGTTAGTGTTAATGACCTCAGTTATCAGCTCCCTGAGGTCAAAAACCTCTTCATCAACTGTTATTCTTCCGCTTTCAATTGAATCAGCATCAAGAAGCTTTTCAATAATGGAAATAATATTGCTGCTGTTACTGTAAATATTCTTTCCGTAATTTCTTATTTCATCATGATTAAGCGTTTCTGCATCTTCAAAGAGAATCTCTGAATAACCCATAATACTCGAGAGAGGATTTTTGATATCGTGGGCGGCAATACCAAGGTATTCATTTTTATCGCGGTTCAGCTTTTCGAGGTTAAGATTCTTAGATTTAAGCTGTTCGTTGAGTTTTTTGAGATCTTCTGCGGCCTTTTCAAACTGAGTTGTCCTTTCCTGTACTCTTTTTTCGAGCTCTTTATTAGCTTTTTCGAGCAGTTTGGTTCTGATTCTGATATACATGACAGTTGCCCCCAGCAGCAGCACTATATAGATTATGTAAGCTGTTGTCGTCATATACCAGACCTGGCTTATTTCGAACTCAACTGTTGCGAACGAAGTAAGTCCTGCTGCATTAACCGCCTTGACCATAAATCGGTATTTGCCGGGAGGAAGATTAATATATTCACGGGAGTTTCTCCCTTTTTCATTTACCCAGTTTTCTTCAAAACCTTCAAGCAGTGTATAGTATTCAACCCTGCCATCACCGAGGTAGGTGAGTGCTGCAAATGAAAAAGTTATGTAATTCCTGTCATAAGCTAAACGGATCGGTTCACCCCCCTGTATGAGATCACCCTGATAAAAAATGTTTTTATTGACTTCTATTTTACGGATAGAAAGATTGAAGGGAATTTCACGTTTATTATGGTTCCTGAGCTCGAAAAGAAATAATCCTTCATTGCTCGTCAGAAAAACTTTATCGAGATCACCTTCGTGATGAACAGTCATTCCGAAAATATCGTATTTAGCAATGAGCCCGAGAAAATAATTTTCGGTGACCGTAGCCCTGCCGCCTGATACCTGAAGTTTACAGATTCGTCCGTGATCGTGCATCCAGATATTTCCGAGATTATCGCCTGTAATAAGCGGAATGTTGTCATCGTATCGGAATTTAATATCAATTTCTAATTTTTTAACCGATTTAAAATCGTTTTGCACGTAATAAATGGCTGTATCGGCTGCAATGAAAATTAAGCCTCCGGCGGTGAAAAGGGAAACGGGATTTTTACCCAGGGGCTCATTGTTTCTGTAGCTTGTGATAATGGGACGCAGAAGGGAGGTTGAAAAATCAAGTCTGATAATCCCGCTGTTACCGGTTTCAACCCAGACGTTGCCGTTCTGATCTTCAGCAAATTTGCGGCACTCATCATAAACGGGGAGCTCTCCCGCATTCTGCCACTGACCGGCATCATTTTTCTCAAGAAGGTAAATACCATTATCTTTACCGCATAAAATATATCCGCGATGTTTTATAAGCGGCAAGGAGGTAAATGTATATGTTCCTGAAAGCTTTTTCAGATTCGTTCCGTCAGATTTAAACAATCCCTGAGATGTGCTGAGGAGAATTTCTCTCTCCCCTAATGAAGTCATATCCCATGATTCATCAATAATTTCAGGAATCTTGCTGAATTCATAAGACTTACCGTCAAGCCTGCCTGAATAGACTCCGAACGGCGAAGAAATAAAGAGATTATTGTTTTTAATATAACTGCTTACGGTACTTTTTGGGAGCCCGTAACCGGGGTAGAGAAGAGTTATTCCGCTTCCGTAACTTATTCGTTCAATTCCGTCATCGGTTGCTGCCCAGAGGTTTTTTTCTCTGTCACAAAATATATCGAAAATTATATTTGTCCGCAGACCGTTTTTATCAGTGATATGATAAACCGGATTTCCTTTGTCATCCGTGATCATGATGCCTCCCTTAAAAGTAGCAAATGCGATTTTGCCGTCAGGAAGCATTAAAGCTTTATAGATAAAATTGTTACGGAAAAAAGTTCTGAGCGCGGGAGCAAATTCAGCAATCTTTCCGTTCTTATAGAGAAGGAGATCACCTTCATAGGCGCACATAAGGAGTGTATTACTGCCCGTGCTGATAACTGATATGAAATCAAAATTATAGAGCTGCGGGTTGTCTGTGAATCTGGTAAGCTTACCGTCTTTGTACTCTTTAACCCCGTCACCCGAGTCATAAATCAGAATTTTCCCGCCGGCGTTAGCAGATCCGGTAAAAGATCTTTTGGCAGTTATAACCGAGAATTTTCTGCCATCCCATATAAAAAGCCGCCTATCCGTTCTGAAAATTACTTCATTATCAGAAAAAAGGATATCCCATACATCAAGAAATTCCTTGTGCTCTTCGGGAATAAGATTTTCAAGAGGCTTATATTTAATTCTGTTTTCGGAATCGCGGTAAATATAGCCGAGACGGGAAACCGCTCCCACATAAACGCGGTTATCATTTCCGTAATGCACCATTCTGACCGTGGCATCGTTATCCATCTTCATAATCTGCCATTCAGAGCCGTCATAAATCATTATGCCTGAATTATTGGCAAAGTACATGAGTCCGATTGAATCCTGAGTGACTGACCAGTTTTGTACACTTCCCGAGTAGGTATAGGGGGGGAAATTCTGAACAGGTTTAATGCCTGAAGGATTGAGATTCTGCGCAGTGTTCCCGGCGGAAAAAACCAAAAGAATTATGAAAATAAAAGCAGTAATCTTTTGAAAGAAGTCTGTGAGTCTGAACCAGGTGTTTTTAAGTAATGAAGTCTTCAATTGAAACGGTGTATGTATGAAAGTGCCCGTACAAATAATTTTTAAACTATTTTATTAATATAGTTATATTTTATATATCTTACCTTTTGAATAATAAAAATAGTATCCGGAAATAATTATGAAAGAGTTCTTTAAATACTTCGGAGCCTCACTTCTTGCGTTTATCTTAGGGAACATTTTCATCTCAATAGCAGCATTTCTGATGATCTTTGCAATCATTGCAGCGTTTGGTACAAGCAGCGGGCCAACAGTCTCAGACCGCAGCATCCTGCTTGTGAATTTCAGTGAACCGGTGCTTGAAAATCCTGCTCCTGAGGATGAAATAGGATCTCTGGTTGAAGGAAAGAAGATAAAAGTATCACGTTATATTCAGGCAATTAATGAAGCGGCAAAGGATGAGAAGATCAGGGGGATATATCTCGATCTGACAAACCTCGGGGTAATGGGCGGTCTTGGGTTCAGTGCTATGAATGAGATTGAAAGAGCACTGGCAGAGTTCAGAGAAACAGGGAAGCCGGTTTTCGCATATTCAGAATACCTTGATGAGCGGGCATATTTTCTTGCCTCGGCTGCTGATTCCATATTCTTCAACCCTGTGGGAATGTGTAATCTTAACGGTATTGCAGCCGAAATTGAATTCTACCGGCAGATGATGGATAAGATAGGAGTGCAGGCTCAGATTTTCAGGCAGGGTAAATTCAAAGGGGCAGTTGAACCTTTCAGTACTGACAGGCTCAGCCCTGAAAACCGTGAACAGATTCAGCATTATGTATCGGTACTCTGGCAGTTAATCAGGGAGAAGATTGCTGAGAACAGGAAAATTTCACCCGATACATTAAGCATGCTTGCAGATAATCTTGCGACACTTGAAAATGATAAGCTGGTTAAATACCGGGTTGTTGATAAAATTGGCTATGCTGCTGACGTGAGGAATTCGCTTGCATCAATGGCAGGAATGAATTCACCTGAAAAACTGAAATTTATCTCTGTTTATGATTATATAAGGGCTTCAGGAGTTAATGAGTTTAATGACGGCGGCGGAGTGAATGATGAAATTGCAGTTGTTTATGTTACCGGGGATATTATAAACGGAAGTTCGGTGGAAGAGAAAACAGGTGACAAAACTGTTATCCGCCAGCTCAGAAATGCCGCAGAAAGCGATGATGTCAAAGCTGTAGTTGTGAGGGTTAACTCGCCCGGCGGCAGTGCAATTGCGTCAGAGAATATATGGAGAGAAATTAAAGCCTTAAATGCAGTTAAGCCTGTGGTTGTTTCAATGGGTGATTATGCGGCATCAGGAGGATATTACCTTTCAGCGGGCGCCTCAAAAATAGTTGCGGAGCCGGGAACCATAACAGGTTCAATAGGAGTGTTTGCCATGCTCGTCAATTTTAAGGATCTGCTCAATAACAAGATAGGGATCACCACCGATACTGTGAAAAGCAACCGCTACAGTGACTATATGTCGGTTTACAGACCAGCAACGGAGTTTGAAATTCAGGCTACACAGAGGAGCATCAATTCAACTTATCTCAAATTCCTTGATAGGGTTAGCCAGGGGAGGAACATGAGCGTGGAGCAAATTGACTCAATTGCTCAGGGAAGAGTGTGGACCGGAATTGATGCCGTTAAACTTGGCCTTGCTGATACACTGGGAGGTTTTGCCGATGCCGTGAAAATTGCGGCAAAACTTGGCAAAACAAGCTCCTATTCAGTGGTTAATTACACTCCCCGTAAGTCATTTATTGACAGGCTGTTTAACTCGCTTGAATCGAAGATAAAGACACTGACGGGAACAGCTCTTCCTGAGGTGGCTAATGAAGGTATGGATAAAATCAGGCTTCTTGAGCGTCTTAAGGGGGTTCAGACAAGGATGACATTCAATTTAAATCTAACTTTTTAAAAATATAACGCAAGTTTTATTGCATATATTGTTCTTTCAAAATATGTTTAATACTTGCATTTTTTTAATTTATGACTACGGATAAAATCAAGACAATTATTCGCAATAAAAAGGCTTTTCATGACTATTTTGTTGAACAGTCACTGGAAGCCGGAATTGCACTGACGGGTACAGAAGTAAAATCACTCAGACAAGGTAAGGTTAATCTGCTGGATGCTTACGCTGAGGTAAGAAATGGAGAAGTGTGGCTTAAAGGATCGCATATTAATGAATACACCCACGGGAACCGTGAAAACCATGACCCCCTGAGAGACAGAAAGCTGCTTCTGAATAAAAACGAAATCCGTAAACTTGACGCCAAAGTGAAAGAAAAAGGATTCACACTTATTCCTCTTTCCCTTTATTTCAAAAACGGAAAAGTTAAGGTTGAGTTAGGACTTGTAAGAGGTAAAAAGCTGTTTGACAAGCGTGACACAATTGCGAAAAAAGATTTTTTACGTGATCAGGACAGACAACATTCAATTAAATATTAAAGAAAACAGGAAGGAGAAGACGAGTTGTTCGTACCAACAAGAATGTTCTTTACCAAGGGTGTTGGGAGACACAAAGATTACCTGGCTTCATTTGAGCTTGCACTCAGAGATGCCGGTATTGAAATGTGTAACCTCGTTACAGTAAGCAGTATTTACCCCCCCGAGTGTAAAAGAATTTCTAAAGAAGAAGGATTAAAGGCATTAAAACCGGGTCAGATTACATTCTGTGTTATGGCGCGTAATGCCACTAACGAACCAAACCGGTTAATAGCTGCTTCTATTGGTGTGGCAATTCCCGCCGACAAAAAGACATACGGATATCTTTCAGAACATCATCCTTACGGAGAAACAGAAAAAGTAGCCGGTGATTATGCAGAAGATTTGGCTGCAACAATGCTCGCAACCACACTGGGAGTTGAATTTAACCCCGATCTTGACTGGAACGAGAGAGAAAACATATATAAGATGTCGGGTAAAATTGTTAACTCGTTTAACATAACGCAATCTGCAGAAGGAAACAAAAACGGATTGTGGACCACAGTAGTGGCTGCTTCAATTTTACTTCCATAAAGTATGTTATTCGGGCCGTCACTTTACGGGGCGGCTTTTTTTGACTGAAAATATAACTAATCGGAGGAACGGGTATTGTCTCCATATCTCGTTTATATTTTATCGGTCATCTTTTCAATAAACAGTTCAACAGAAAATGATGACTTTTTGACCCTTCACTCTAAATATTACGATCAGGTTTATTCATATAACATCAGCTCAAAAGACACGGTGGGATTTTTCACCAAGGTAGTACTTGATTCTTCAGGAATCATGATAGATGATCTTATTACCCTGGCAAAAAATTACCTTGGCTACCCGTATGTTTGGGCAGGTACAACTGAAAAAGGCTTTGATTGTTCCGGGTTTATGTATTTTCTTTTCCAGAAAATGGGAACCCCGATACCCAGAATGCCGGCTGATCAGTGCCTCATGGGAATGGATGTGAAGAAAGAAGAAGTTATGAAAGGTGATCTCATCTTCTTCAAAGGCGGAAACATTTACAGCAACTGGATCGGTCATGTCGGGCTTGCAATTGAGCCTGATTCCGATGGGGTCGCACGTTTTATCCATGCTGAAAACCCGCAAACCGGTGTGAAAATTGACAGACTTGATCATATGTATTACGGTCCAAGATTTATCAGAGCAACCAGACTTTATTATCCTAACAATCCAAAACTATTCGCGGAAAAGAAATGAAACAGAATAAATTCCCGATTCTTTTAATTACGGCATTACTCTTTGTATCAACAGCCTGTGATAAAATAAGCAACGGTCAGAATCCGGATGCAGCTAAAAAAGACACTACAAAAACAAACAGTAATCAGACCACTGCAGATTCACCGGAAAATTACGGACGTGATTTTAATGACCTCGCAAGATACTTTGCAGGTCTCCCGATTGATACAGGCAGCAAGCTTGATGATATCAGCAACAATCAGGAATGGAAAAATCATTCTGCCGAGTTTAATAAAAAATGGGACCAGCTTACAAAAGAGCGTCTTGATCCCATAACTAACTGGCAGAAGGAAGAATTAAAGAAAATAGCAGGAGTTGAAACAGTTTTTTATCCTTTCGGCGGGCCTGATTTTCTGTTTGCATCAACCTTCTTTCCGAATGCGAAAAATCTTATTCTCATAGGTCTTGAACCCGTGGGTAAACTTCCTGACCTGAACACTGCCAAAAAATATCTGCCAACATACCTCGCAAACCTTCAGAAAGCACTGAATGTTCTTCTCACCGGCGGTTATTTCATGACTATCGAGATGGAAAAGGATTTTAAAACTGACAGATTAAACGGTGTTGTACCCGTTCTCATGCTTTTCATTGCAAGAACGGGACATCAGGTATTGGCGGTTGATTATTTCACCCCTGAAGGCAGCGGCCCCGTTAACTGGGATAAGCCGGTTGACATTTCACAGCCCAATCACCCCAGGCTTACTTCTGTCAGAATTAAATATGCCGGCAGTGATAAAGTCGTAAAATCAATGACATACATTTCAACCGATCTCTCTGATACCGGTTTCCCTAACAATAAGGCTATTCAGGAATTTGTAAAAAGCAAACAGCCTTTTGTTACATTCCTTAAGGCAGCTTCCTATCTGCTGCACAGAGAGAGTTTCTCAAAGATCAGAGAATTCATTCTGACTAACACTAAATATCTTGTTCAGGATGACAGCGGTCTGCCCCACAGATTTTACAATAATGAAAATTGGAAGTATCAGCTTTACGGTGTTTATACTGCGCCAATTAAGCTTTTTGAGGTAAGGTATCAGGATGATTTCAGAAAGGAATTTCTGAAGAGTGAAAATATTAAACCTCTGCCTTTCGGTTACGGATACTACTGGACAGATAGGAGATCAAACCTCGTCTTCGCCGAAAAGGTCAAATAAAAATCACTTTTCTTCAGTTATGCAGAATTTTAATGGCTGCCTTTGAAAGGGCAGCCATTTTTACTTTAAAGAAAGGGCAAGCGGTATATCCCGCGTAAGTATGAGCCTCTCATTTACGGGTGATTTCCCGATAGGGGTAGTTCTCGGCAGATAAAGTCATTATGCATCACGGGTGAATAAAGCCGGGAAATTACAGATAAAATTTATATCACCTGACCTTTAGTGCTTCTGAGAATGAGAGTAATTTAGTGCCTGCGGGGAGGGGGCGGTTAAATAATTAATTTAACCGGAGCGTATAACCTTTACTGAGTGAAACCTGAACTCCTCAGAAAATTATCCGGATTTATTAAGTTGCTTAAAACAGAGCTTTATCGCAAAAAGCCGCCTACCGCCCTGAATAGTCAGGAAAAATATTCACCCGCAGATTCTGCAGCTCTGATCGTTACTTAATTAAAAAAGCCGGCTTCAGCCGGCTCTTTAAAATTTCATCTCTGAACTCTCTGAAACTGCACTATTTAGTAAGGTATTTCAGAATATTGCTCATAAGTATATCCCGTTCTTTTTCGGCAGTTACTGTTTCAAAGGGGAAGCCCATTGTAACAAGCGAGTATTTTCCTTTATATCCCGTTGCTGCGTTATTCCAGTTTTCATTATACAGCATAAGAACTTCCGCAGATTCAGCTGGGTAAAATGATTCGGGAGCTTCGGCTGAATATACCTTGTGGTTAAGGGTCTGATTGAAACTCAGGCTCATACCGTCAGGTATAAGACGACCTCTGAAGGAGTTTACCACACCTGTTTTTGCAGCATACCTGGTCTGCAGCGTTATTTTAAGATAATCTTTTCCGAATCTGAATTCGGCCGCCAGAGTATCCTCAGAAACCCGTGTTTCAGAGCCAAGATAAGAACCGGAAATAAATGCTTTTCCGCCTTTATCAAAATATTTTTTCATTTCAGAAATCATTGCAGGGGTGAAAATCTTAAAGTTTTCACCTATTGAACCATCTGCAGAGGCTACCGGTCTTCCCGTTGTTTTTTCCTCTCCGTAAATAAAATCGGCAAGTTTATAATTACCGAGTATGGTTCTGCCTGTTTCTACTGCCTCATCGCTTGAAGAAGAAAAAGAATAACCAGCATTCATTATCGATTTTCCGTGTACTGCAGAATAATCAAAATTATTTCCGGCTATTACCTGGGTTTCATAATCACCGTAACTTGCACCGAATCCCGGGGAGTCATTTGTTCTGAATTGTGATGCGGGATCAAAATCATACATGCTGCCGGTGTATGAAATATTGTCACCCCATGAAACGCCCATATCAATATTATCCATAAAACCGGCAAACTCAGGTGTCTCAACTTTTGCAGGTCCTGAAACCCTGTCAAACCCGTTCACTATCAAAACTTCACCTTTTGAGTTTGCTGCCACACCTGCTGCCAGAACTTCTGACGGAAAACTTTCACCACCTTCATTCACAGCAGTTACCTTATATGAGTAAACAACTCCGGGTTTAAGATCATTATCAGTGAATGAATTAGAAACGGTGTAACGTCCGTTATCAAAACCATTGAGATTCTCACTTCTGTACACAATGTAACCTGTTGGCACGGCTGTTTTTTCAAGAGGATCAGCAACAGGTTCCCAGTTAAGAATAGCAGAGTTTCCTTTGAGACCGACTCTGAAATTATTCACCGGCAGTGGCTGTACAACATATTTTGTGCCGTGGTAAGTTGCCAGAAATTTCAGGATGCCTTTATAAATTGATCTTGAAACGTGAAAGCGGAACATCGGATCAGCCTCGTATGACATATCCGTTATATCCTGCTGTGAAAGCAGCTCAAGCAGAAGCGAAGGGAAATTTGATCTGACTGCTTCGGCATATCTTGAATCCCAGAGATCGCGTCTTGACCATCGGGAATCAAACAGTTTTCCGATGTCTTCACAAATGACGGTCTGCACTATATCAGCAAGGTCACGGTTTGAAAGCCTTGAGACGCCATCGTGGAAATAATATGTTGTATCGAAAGCACTTACGCTGTAGATTGCGAGGGTTCCCAGAGTAGTATCACCGTCTCTTACACCAGCATCGGTATGGAATGCAAGTGAGAGATCTATCGGGATACCCGGCCCTTTATAATTCCTGTCTTTATTAGGGCCACCGGGCGCACCGTTGAGCCAGTTAGCATACTCGGATCTCGACTGATAATCATCAACATAATCATCTTTCCCTTTTCGAAGGTTGTAAACCAGATCAGCAGGTGCTCCCATAAACTGTTCATAATAACGTGAACCTTCAACAAATTTAGGACGCCCGGAGGTTAGTGAGTCTCTTGCTACCAAGCCCATGCCGCCGCCAATCCTAACTGCATCGGCAGAAAGTCTGCCTCCGTCATCAGCGCCTGCATGAAGAGTTATCTTATATGACTCTCCGGCTTTAAAATTAAACTGAGCAAGATATATCCAGGTGCCGAACCCTATCTGCTGATTCACTCTGAATCCGGTGTTGCCGCCTGAGTGATAAACTGTGTAAACTGCATTATCGGTATTTCTTTTTAGTGAATCAGAGCCGTATGATACCGAAACAAAATAATTGCCCGTCTCAGGTACACTGAACGTCCATTCAGCCGCAGATATATTTTTAACCGGGGAATTTAATATTCTGAAATCTCCGAACGTGAAAGGATTTTCCTCATTATACAACGGCTGAGTTGTCGGACCAAAACCGACTCCGCCTGATTCCCAGCCTGAGGTCAGCTCTTTGTATCCGCTGCTGCTGTTATCGGTAATAATCTCAACGGGATTAGTATCCCTTTCCCTGGCAAGAAAAACACCCGCACCGGCGTTTTCAAGCATCGGAGCAAGGAAAGGAATGATAAAAGCCATAGGAGAAAGGTCTTCCACTGTCCGGAATAGTCTTGCTCTCTGCCACATCCACTTCTTATCTGTAACACTGTAATACCAGCCGTGACTCTGCCATAAAACAAGATTTCTCCCGTTCAGACCAGCTTTAACCCGGTAAGGTTTGTCCAGATTTTCCGCAACATGTTTTGAGTAAATGGTTTCAGATCTTGTTTTTGATTTTTCAAATGAACCGGTCTTGTAATATTCAGGTATAAGGGCAGATACTTCAAAAGTATCACATAAAACTCTGATTTCCTTAAAAAGAGAGGCTGCGGAACTGAAATAATTATTTACGTCAGAATATATTCTCTTTACTTTATCTTCCCTGAATGGCTTAAAAATGGAAAGTTTATTAAACTTTATAATCAGGCTGCCAGATTTTTCCTGAAGATAAACAGAGTCAATTTTTGTACCTTTGGGAAATTCATCTTTTAATTTACTTTTCGGGAATTCAGATTTAAAAGTACTGATCAAGCCTTGCAGTATTTTATCATCTTTTCTCTGGGCGTGCAGTGTAATAAAGGTGAAACTAAGAAAAACAAAGATAAAGTAAAAATATTTCATCATCAATAACCGTAATAAATTAATAAATGTATTAATAAATTAACAATCTTTAAGAATGAATAAAAAACATCAGCTTATAGTTTTTTTACTTTTTGCAGCCGCTGTTCAGGTAATTGTGGCAGTTCAGTTCTTTAAACGGAATTATGAAGAAGAAAAACAGTTCTTTTCGATAATGAAAACCAAAGCAGCCGAGTCTTTTGAATCAGGTGATTACAATGCTGCCATCAATCTTTACACCGTGCTGATTGAAAAAGATGATGAACTCCCTGACTATTTCCTTAAAAGGGGAGTCTCATATCAGATGCTTGGTATTTCAGATTCAGCCATGCATGACTTCAATAAACTTACTGAGTTACAGCCAGGGTCTGAAAAAGGGTACTACCTGAAAGGCAATCTTTATGAAATTCAGAAGAATTATTCTGAGGCAATTAAAAATCTTAAACAGGCAGTTTCAATTAATCCCGCTGATGCAGGATTCCATTTTTCTCTCGGTAAATCTTACTTTAAAGGGGGAATGTCCGATGATGCTGAAAAAAGTTTCCTGAAAGCTCTTGAACTGAACCCTGCGATAAACGAAGCAAACACTTACCTTGGTATTATCTGTTACAATAAGGGGGATATAAAGAAAGCAGAAGAATACCTGCAGAAGAATCCTGATTCAGAAGAATCAAAAAAATATCTCGCAATTATAAAAGGTGGGAATTAGCCGGATCAACTCTGAAAATATCGGGTGATGAAATCATAAGTTATTCAGAATACATTCCCGTGATTCTGAATTAATTATTATCACTCTCATCTGTAATTCTTTGATTTTTTTAAGGTAAATTCCATTCCGTTAATTTTACGGGGGTTTTATATATTTCGGGGCAGATTCTCCCGTTCTTCTATCATATGAACATCTCTGTCTTCAGATTAGTCAGGCTTTTCAGATTGTTTTTAAGATTATTCAGGCTGGAAGTCATTTTTCAGGCTAATTCATGTAATCTTTATAAATCATGCTGTAATTCAAAAATAACCCTGACCGGGCAAAATATATTCAATAGTTTTTTTCAATTTTATGATATGATCAGTGAATAATACGAGAGCAGGCAAACCGACATCTCAGATCAAAACCACTAAGATCATTGGCATGGCATATAACTGCATATTATATCTGAACAGAAGCCGGATAATTATTGAAAATTACAGAACGTACTGTTTGGTTGGTGCATACTGAATTCCATGATAATCTAACTCTCATACATCGGATGCAAAAGCTATGTAAACACTTTACGGAATTGATCTTAAGAGTTTAAACTTACATAGTGATTTTTATTTAAATAGTGAGGTGTTGACTAACAGGCTGAATGTGATAGTGATATAAATCCTATGGTGAAGAGTTTCTTTTAACGATTTTTTAACGGTAAAACAGCGGGATATAGATCATTATTCAGACGGAAATATTTATATTTAACTTAATTAACTATTAAGGAGAGCCATCATGTCTAAAAAAGTGCTGATAACAGGTGCAAGCAGTGGTTTCGGAAGATTAACCACATTAAGTTTATTAAATGACGGATTTCAGGTAGCAGCTGCAATGCGTGAGAGCGAGGGCAGAAATAAGGATGTTGCAGAAGAGCTTATCCAAGCCGGAGCAAAAATCATTCAGATAGATGTAACTGATGATAACAGTGTATCCGAGGGTGCAGCAAAAGCTATTTCAGAATTGAATGGCTTGGATGTCTTAATTAATAACGCAGGAGTTGGCGTTCTTGGAATGCAGGAGTTTTTTACATTGGATGATTTTCAGAAAATCTTTGAGATCAATGTTTTTGGCGTCCAGAGAATGAACCGCAGCGTGATACCCCATTTCCGAAATCAGCAGGATGGTCTGATAATCTACATTTCAAGTCTGCTTGGCAGAATTGTACTCCCATTTTACGGGTTATACCAATCTTCAAAATGGGCGTTGGAAGCACTGGCAGAAGCCTACCGTGTTGAACTTTCAGGATTTGGTATTGAGAATTGCATTGTTGAACCGGGTGGTTATCCTACCGCTTTTGGTGACAATTTGATGCGTCCTGGTGATAAAAGCCGCGAAGCAGAATATGGTGATTTTGCAAAAGTCCCTGAGCAAACGTTTCATTATTATGAGGGCTTCTTAAAGCAAAATCCGAAGCAGGACCCTCAGAGAATTGCAGATTCTATTCTTGAGCTTATTAAAAAACCAAAAGGTGAGAAACCTTTCCGCACTACGGTTGATTTTATCGGGATGGGTGAGCATATACAAAAATACAA
>CAYPMQ010000050.1:0-15257 GCA_964411625.1 uncultured Ignavibacteriaceae bacterium | reverse complement strand
TTGAACAGGATCATAACAGGTAAAATATCCTGTGAGACCGGAATAATCACTTTTAATCAGGAATTTATAATCTTCTTTGCCTGAATATACCTTTTCAAAGTAATATGATACTTTTTTCCCCTCTATCCCGATTGTGCCTGAAACGGGGTAATCGGAAGAGAGCATTGAGTTCATCAATACTGCAACAAGTGTAATGACTGCGGCCGTTAACCATAAAATTTTAATTTGTAAGGTCATTTTTTGTTTCTGCCTTAAAAAATATTTCTATAAAAAATTCAGAATTTATTTTTCTTTATGTTTTTGCTTATTAACTTATTAAACTACTTCTTAAAAAACTGATAATTTCAAAAAAAAATTTCTAATGGAAGGCTCAAAAATTAAAAAGAAAGAAGGCAGGCTTCAAATTGTCGGAACGGTGGTCTATTTCAGGCGGTTCCGGTCAAAGTATAATTTAGCCGAAAGGGATATTATTGTATGGCTTCCCCCTTCTTATAAAAAGAACACCGGGAAGTATTATCCCGTTCTGTACATGCATGACGGGCAGAACCTTATGGATCCCTACACTTCATTTGCGGGTCATGACTGGCGGGTTGATGAAACCGTGACCAGGCTTATAAAAGCTAACCTGTTAGAAGAAATTATCGTTGTGGGAATTTACAATACTCATGACAGACTTGAAGAATACAGCAGCGGAGAGAGGTGGAATTATTATCGCAAGTTTATAACCGAAGAGCTGAAACATTTTATTGATTCAAACTTCAGAACAATACAGGACAGAGAAAATACTGCAATCATGGGGTCTTCAATGGGAGGGCTCTGTTCGTTTTACACTGCGTGGGATCATCCCGATGTTTTTTCAATGGCGGGGTGTCTTTCCAGTTCCTTTTATTTCGGTGAGGACAATATTTTCAGGATGATAGAAGCTTATAAGGGAGATAAAAAAAATATCAGAATTTATTTTGACAGCGGTGAAGACGGTAAAAAAGATGCTCAGAAAATGTACTGCCTTCTGACATCAAAGGGATTGATTATGGGAGATGACATGGATTATTATTACGACCGGGGTGCCGGCCACAATGAGAATGCATGGGCAAACAGGCTTGCCAGGCCTTTAATTTATTTTTTCGGGAAGAAGCACTGATAATTTTTTAATTTGTTTCCCGTCAGAAAACATAATAACTTTAATGAGATTAATTAAATACGGATTTGATAATGAAAATACCTGAAGAACTTCAGAATGAAGATAAAAACAGTGGTATTGTAAATAAAGAGCTTAAAAAGATTTATAAACCATCAAAAGAGTACTCTTCTCGTGCTGTTATTAAATCAATGGAAGAGTACAGGGATATTTACAAAGAGTCAATGCTGAACCCGGAAAATTTCTGGGGAGAAATTGCAGATGAGCTTGATTGGTTTAAATACTGGAGCATAATAAGACAGGGTGCACAGTTTGAATCAAAATGGTTTGTGGGAGCAAAAACAAACATAGCCCACAACTGCCTTGACCGCCATCTTTCAAACTGGCGGAGAAACAAGGCAGCCATAATCTGGGAAGGTGAGCCCGGTGATTCCCGTATCATGACCTACCAGACTCTTCACCGTGAAGTTTGCCGGTTTGCAAATGTTCTGAAAAAGCTTGGCGTGGAGAAAGGTGACAGGGTGGTAGTCTATATGGGAATGATACCCGAGACGGCAGTAACACTCCTGGCATGCGCAAGAATAGGTGCAGTTCATACGGTGGTTTTTGCCGGACTCAGCGCCGAGGCTCTTAAGGAAAGAATTAATGATGCGGCAGCAAAAATGGTTGTCGTCTCTGATCTCGCATACCGCAGAGGCACCCAGGTTCTGCTGAAGCCGGCTGTTGATATTGCCCTTGAGGAATGCCCTTCCGTTAAATCTGTTGTGGTCTTTAAACGGGATACCGATTCAAAAGTCAATATGCTGCCCGGAAGAGACCATTGGTGGCATGAAGTAGTACAATCTGCAACTGATGATTGTGCCCCCGCTCAGCTTGATTCGGAACATCCGTTGTTCCTGCTCTACACAAGCGGTACAACAGGAAAACCGAAAGGAATTCTGCATACCACTGCCGGATACATGATGGCGGCTTATTACACTTCCAAAATTGTATTCAATGTTACCGATGAAGATGTTTACTGGTGCACTGCCGATATAGGATTTTCAATAGGACACACTTACGGTATTTACGGCCCTCTTCTCAACGGTGCTACAATGGTGATGTATGAAGGTGCGCTTAATCAGCCTGAACCTGACCGTGTGTGGAAAATTATTGACAAATATAAAGTAACAGTATTCTATACTGCACCTACATTCATCAGAAGCTTTATGAAATGGGGGGAGCATTGGGTTCTCAAAAATGATCTGTCTTCCCTTAAACTTATCGCATTAGGCGGTGAGCCTGCAAATTCACATGTATGGTACTGGGTGCATAAGATTATCGGTAAGGAGAAATGCCCTGTTATCGAAGCATACTGGCAGGCAGAAACAGGAGCAATTATGATTTCGCCTCTGCCTGGTGCAACTCCTGTAAAACCGGGATCATGCTGCCTCCCCATGCCGGGTGTGATAGCAGATGTCGTTAATAAAAACGGAGAACCTGTTCCTTCGGGTGAAATAGGTTATCTGGTGCTGAAAGATTCATGGCCCTCAATGGTCAGAACTATTTATGGTGATGCCAGACGATATAAAAAGGATTACTGGAATGAATTTAAAGGTGACTTTTTCACGGGTGACGGTGCACGTAAAGATAAAGACGGATATTTCTGGATTCTGGGCAGAATAGATGATGTTATAACCGTATCAGGTCACCGGCTTAGTACAGGAGAGCTTGAGAATGCCCTTGCATCTCATTCCGCCGTTTCAGAAGCAGCGGTTGTGGCACGTCCTGATGAAATTAAAGGGAATGCAATTGTGGCGTTTGTCTGTCTCCACAGTGAACACTCCCCTTCAATGCTTCTGAAGGAAGAACTCAGGGATCATGTCACGAAAGAGATAAGCCATATTGCCCGACCCGATGAGATCAGATTCACTGAGGCACTGCCTAAGACACGCAACGGAAAGATAGTCAGAAGGCTGCTGAGGGAGATAGCTTCAAACGGTATGGTTATAAGTGACGTTTCTGCTATTGAAGATTACGAGTTGCTTGAAAAACTTCGTGATGATTTTTAAAAAAAAGAATCTTATGATTCAAAAGCCGTTTTCCGTACAGGAGACGGCTTTTTTATATCATGGTAAGAATTCTGTGAGATCTCTTCCGTATTTTTCTCCTGTCAGCATACGGTACCCGCGGGCGAATTCATCATAAACGGATCTGATGGCCTTATAGTTATCCTTATCACGGTATATCGCAATTTTTATCTGAAGACTTTCTTCGCTCAGCGGTGCATGAACAGACAGAACATGCGCTATCCGTAATTTCAAATCTGCCTCATAAGAATCCGGAAATTCATTGATAACTCCCCTGATCAGATTCAGTGACCTGATGTTTATTTCATCCTTCAGATCATTTAACCAAAGGCCAGTTATTTTTTCTCCTGCGAGAAACTTTCCTTTCCCGAGAATATCGCACATTTCTTTTGCCTCTTCATGACCGAACATTCCGTTTGCAAAACGATCAATCAGATTGTTCAGTCTGCAAAGGTCAAAATCTGTTTCATCTGAGAGCTGCAGCCCATCATTTTTAAGACTCTCAATTTTCATGCTCTTCAGATTGTTTCTGAGATTGGAAAGATAAACTTTCAGATTTTTATTAAATTTTTCATCTGTGAGCCCGGTGAAAAAAACTGATTTAAGCTCTTCGGGAGTGTATCTGGTATTTAATGATAAATTTACACGGGTAAGAATATAAATAAGTATTTCTCGTTTTTTACCGGTTATTCTCTGTGTAATATCATTGCCGTAAATATCAGTCAGTTCCAGTTTTCCGAAGGTCCTGATCAGAGGCGCTCCGGGTATAATCCCAGTTTTCGCTGCAGCCATAGAAATTGCATTTTCCTTACCGGCAGACATTATTTCAGATACCTTGAGTTTCTTCAGGTTTCCGGCTTTCTTCTCTTGTGTGGGCCCCTGTAGCCCTGCACGACTTCTTTTTATATAAAAAACGGTAAATATAAATGCAGCAGCCACGCCTGCAAAGAGGAAGTAATACCACTTGACTCCGGAGATCAGATCAGTGCTTTCCGGAGGAGGATCCGGTTTGTTCCTGGAAATTAAGATAACGGTCTGAGAGATTAGTGTCTGATCCTTTTGATAATCGGAAAATGTCAGAAACCTAAGTTCATTGCGGTCAAATCGGGGGAGCATAACTGTATTGTTGAAGTCAAGAATATGTATTCTTTTCTTGGAAATCAGACGGAATTTGTTTTCCCTGATTGAATAGGAATAAGTGATCATATAGAATTCAATTCTGTTCTGCGAGGTCACGTTTTTATCATAGCCAAGAAATACACCGTAAATCATTTTGTTTACTTCATCATAACTGATATTGCGCTTGTTCAGAGAGCCGAGGTCAGGCCTGATATTTTCATCAAGATCCGAAATCGTGACTCTGTATCTTTCATAACCGTTCAGAATATAAAGTGTGTTTTCCTCAAAATTCAGTTCTGTGGTTATGCCATGTGATTTAGGATACCTCACTTTTGAATTCACCGGATTAACCTCATTTATTACCGGGTCAAAAATCTGCTCTCCTTCAAAAGAGTTATATACCAACCTTCCGTCAGCCGTCAGCTCAGATTCAAGAGGTACCTGAAATCTTCCGGGAAAAACTGCAGAAAGGGTCATCCCTTCACTGAACATGGGAGAAAGCCATTCTATATTGCTGAGTCTGAGCTCAGCTCCGTTAATAATATCGTGAGTGCGGTTGCCGGTTTTCTGATTAAGCGGGAAATAATACTCCTTCTCGTCTGTTGAAAATCTGAGTTCGCGCATACAATAATCGGCGATTTCACGTTCCCGGTCATCCACCCTGTCACATAGACTTATTTCCTTAATTTCCAGGGGCAGTAAAACTCTTTTAGTTTCAGTAAGGTCATTTAACAAAAATATAACCCGCTGCATAAAGAAATCTATTTCAAGGGAAAGATGATTCCAGACATTCATGGTCTGATTGCTTTTGACAATAGGGAAATCGGTAATGTAAGTTTTATCTGTTTCTATCTGTAGTCTGATATATGAGGTGTCGTCATCAAGCTGAGGCAGGTGCATTATTTTAGCGCTGAACTTACCAGCTGAACCGAAGGTAAAAAGGTTTCCTTTGCTGATTGTGCGGTAAAGGGAAAATCCGAATTGCAGTCTGAACTGTGATTCAGTAGTGAATGTCTTCGGGTTTGCGAAGAAAATTTCAGATTTCCTGCCTTCAGGCAGAGGAACGGATGCAGCATCATAATTTCCTGAAAGCCTGACACCTCCCGGATAGTCAGGCTGCCCCATCACTGCCGGAGAAGGGAAAGATATTATTAACAGATTTAACAGACTAAAAAATCTGATTAAAAATTGCATTCTGATATATGTTTTGCGGATATCTGTAACGCTGTATGATATATATAATGATTAAAGAACAACAAAATTAAAATAATTGATTGCTTATTTAATAGCAATTAATTAAAATCCCCTCTTTAATTTCCCGGTCAGCAACATACACTTTATTTTAAATAATTTGCGGCATCAGACGGGCACAATGAGACAGCCAATTGAACAGTGAGAGTTATATTTCGTTTTGTAGATATCAGAAATCGTTTTGCATATATCAGAAAAACCTAAATGAATTCAGAGGTTTAATAAGGTTATTTCAGACTTAAATTCTGCGGAGTATAAATTGAGTATCGATTATTTTGCCTATGGCGCAAACATGAATGAAGAATCATTTACGGCAAGGTATCCTTCGGCAGTTTATTGCGGCATTGCAAAACTTGAAGGGTATGCTTTTATCATCAATTCAAAAGGTGTTGCAACAATTAAAAGGGAGGGGGAAGCAGCTGTATATGGTGTCTGCTGGAAAATATCTGAAGAAGACGGACTCAGGCTTGATGAATTTGAGGGGGTCTCTGAGGGCATATACCGAAGCACGAATCTGCCGGTAAAAAATATCACATCAGGAGAAACCGCATATATGAAAGTTTATATCTCTGATAATACAGTTCCTGGATTTCCGCTGCCCGGTTATATGAGGGTGATAATTGAAAGTGCTGCCTTGCACAGATTCCCTGAAGCCTATAAAGAGCTTCTGAATCGTCAGGATGAGGAACTTTTCGGATGAACCGGCCGGGAATTTCCGGCCGGCTAAAAGGATTTTTTGTAAATATCAGCTCACACCGGGTACTTCAGTTCCGCCGGTTTCAGGGGTTGCATCATTTTCAAAAACATTTACTTCTTCATTAAGATTTATTGATTCGCCGTGCTGAGATATATCAAGACCGGATCTTTCATCAATCTCGGATACTCTGAGCGGTGAGAAGAAATTGGTTATTCTGTAAAGGGCATAAGACCCGCCGAATGCAAAGACCGAAACGAGCGCAAGACCAATCATGTGAGCTATGAAAGTATCGGTTTTACCATAAATAAGACCTGAACCTGATGCAAATATTCCTGTCATCACCATGCCGACAATTCCTCCGAGACCGTGGCAGGGGAACACATCCAGGGTGTCATCAATAGCTGATCTGCTTTTCCAGGTCACGGCCAGATTGCTGATAATGCTTGCAACAGAGCCGATAAAAATACTTTGCCCCACAGTCACGAATCCCGCAGAAGGGGTAATGGCAACCAGCCCCACAACAGCCCCTATGCAAGCTCCCATTGCGGAGGGCTTTCTGCCGTTGATCATGTCAAAAAATATCCAGGCAAGAGCGGCCGCCGCAGATGCCGTGTTTGTTGTTGCAAATGCAAGCACCGCCGTTCCGGAGGCTTCAAGTGCCGAACCGGCGTTAAAGCCAAACCAGCCAAACCAGATTAATCCGGTACCGAGAATTACATAGGGCACATTTGCGGGAGTGTGCTTATGGTTGCTGCCATGTTTAAGCCTCCTTCCCAGCAAAATTGCCCCGGATAGTGCCGCAAAACCTGCTGACATGTGAACCACGGTTCCCCCCGCAAAATCAAGCACCCCGAGCTTTCTGAGAAAGCCATCCGGATGCCAGGTCATATGTGCAAGAGGACTGTAAATGAATAGACTGAATAAAATCATAAAGATAAGGTAGGATTTGAATCTCACCCTCTCAGCAAAAGAGCCTGTGATAAGTGCGGGAGTGATTATTGCAAACTTAAGCTGAAAAAGAGCAAAAAGCATGAAGGGAATTGCAGGAGATAATGCAGGGTGAGTTTCAAGACCAACACCATTAAACATAAAATATGTAAAAGGATTGCCGATAATTCCCCCGATGCTGTCACCAAATGCAAGGCTGAAACCAACTACAACCCAGAGAATGCTTATAACCCCCATGGCAATGAAGCTCTGAAACATGGTTGAGATTATGTTTTTTGAGGAAACCATGCCACCGTAGAAATAAGATAATCCCGGGGTCATAAGGAGCACAAGTCCTGTTGCTGTGAGCATCCAGGCAATATTTCCGGCATCTGCCGGTTCACCTTTAACAGCCTGTGCAGAGGCGGGTGCCAGTCCGGCAGCAGAAACAATTAATAAAATGAATAATGCACTGAATCCATACTTTTTACTCATATTAATTCCGATAAATTGTTGGAAAATATACATAGTTTCTAAACCAGCGGCAAAATATAATTTATGCTTTAAAATTGCAAGGAAATATATGAATTTAATTAAAATACTATGGCAAAATAAAGAATATGCTTAATTTTATGTAAAGCTCTATTATAGAGCTACCAGGAACAGGGAATAATACTGATCAATATTTAAGAAAAAATTTTTCAATGAAGGCAACCTGAGGAAATGTTAATAATGGGAGTTTGAGAGTAATATCAGACTGAATACTTTAATTTTTTGTATTTTTAACTTTTGAAACTTCAGGATTTTGAAAATAAACAAGTAAAGGAATGAAATGAATTACTTAGTATTATTAAGACACGGGCAATCGCAGTGGAATCTTGAGAACAGATTCACGGGATGGGTTGATGTTGATATCACAGAGTTAGGTGAAAAAGAAGCTAAAGAGGCCGGTGAATATCTAAAGGAAAAGGGTTATAAGTTCGACAGACTTTTTACATCGGTATTAAAAAGGGCGATCAGAACTGCAGACCTGGCAATGGAAACCGCCGGGATATCAGGACTCCCCACTGAGCGTGATCAGGCATTGAATGAAAGACATTATGGTGATCTTCAGGGACTGAATAAAGAGGAAACTGCTCAGAAGTTTGGTAAAGAGCAGGTGCATCTGTGGAGAAGAAGCTATGATATTAATCCTCCGAACGGTGAAAGTCTGAAAGATACCGCCGCAAGAACAATTCCGTACTATGAAAAAAATATTGAACCTCTGGTAAAAAACGGGGAAAACATTTTGATTGTTGCCCACGGCAACAGCCTCCGCTCACTGGTAATGTATCTTGATAAACTTACCCGCGAGCAGGTTCTCGAGCTTAATATACCAACCGGTAACCCCTTGGTGTATGAATTTGAGGACGGGAAAATATTAAATAAATATTATCTCAAACCAGTGTAAATATTAACTTTAATTATTACAGGCGGGCTGAACCCGCCTTTTTTTACTAAAGAAAGCCACAATGAAGAAATTATTTATTACTCTTTTATTCTTTGCGCTGAATCTTCATGCACAGTACACTACTCCGAACACCGGTGTTAACTGGAATCTTGACAGTCTGGTATTTTACTCGGCTGGTGTAGTCACAGGTTCGGCAGGAAATTATACAATCAGCCAGCTGGTAACTGTATCACCCCGGGATATCATTTCTGTGAATCCCGGATCCGTTGTTAATTTTACAGTAACAGCAGCCGGGTTCTGGGTTGACGGAAGCCTGAGAGTTCTTGGTGATTCACTAAACAGAATAATATTCACCTCACCCACACAGGATTCAACCGGATTTTATGCCGGTCTGCGTTTTAACGATTCAAGCTATAATAAAGGATCAGTTGTAAGATACACTGACATTTATTATGCCGATTACGGAGTAAGAGCAATAGGCGGAAACCCTGATATCATCGGGAACTATATGTACAAATGCGGCAGAGGAATTCAGTTAAGCTCATCTTCACCGCTGATTCTCAGAAACACGATTGAAAGATGTTATGAGTATGGAATAACCCTGACACTCGGTTCTTCACCTGTGATTGAGTGGAACACTCTCACAAATAACAACTCGCAGAACACATCGCCTAAGAACCAGATCAGTGTGGGCACACAGGGGAATAATTCACCGGCCATCAGATACAATAAAATATCAGGCGGTATGTTCAACAGAACAGGCGCAATCAGCATTTCTGCTCTTATCGGCGGTTCATCCTCTTCATCTGAAATTGCTTATAATGAACTGTATAATAACAGCTTTGGTATAGCTTTGGGAGGCGGCACCATCACATGCTATGTTCACCACAACAAAATCTATAATAATAAAATTAATCCCGATCCTCAGGTGAGCGGTTCAGGCATAAATGTAAACGGAAACAGCTCCAATGTTCCTGTTATCTACGCAAATGAAATCTATAATAACTGGTGGGGCATTACAGTACAAAACGGTACCACAATTCAGGCAGGTCCTCAGCCAAATATCGGAAATCTTGAAAATGCCGGCACACAGGATGACGGAATGAATATGATTTATAACAACATTCAGGGCAGCAATGTATTTGATCTTTTCAATAACTGCACCAATGATATCTATGCCCAGAACAATGACTGGAAAGTTTATGACTCAATCAGAATTGATTCGCATATTGTGCACAAAACCGATGATCCGCTGAGAGGACTGGTTAAATTTGTTCCCTTTGTTGATTCGACGGTAATTCCGGTTGAACTTTCATCCTTAAGTGCATACATTTCAGATGGAGCGGTTATAATTGAATGGGTAACAGCAACCGAAACCAATAACCTCGGATTTGATTTATACAGAGAGAATAACGGAGTTAAAACCCTCATCGGTAAAAAAGAGGGGAGCGGCACCAAACTGACACCCACAAGGTATTCACTGGCTGATCATCCTTTAAAGGCCGGAAAGTACAGGTACATTCTTGAGCAGACAGATTTAGACGGGACGAAGAGATCAGCCGGCAGCACGGAAATTAATTACGATGCGCCGGAGATGACTCATAAACTGGGTCAGAATTATCCTAACCCGTTTAACCCTTCAACAACAATCAGTTTTACGGTTGGCGGAGCAATTGCTCAGAAGGTTTCTCTGAAAATATTTGACATTGCAGGAAAAGAAGTTGCTGAACTTGTTAACGGCGTAAGAGAGCCGGGAAATTACAATGTCATTTTTAATACGTCTGCCAAAAACAGCCTCTCATCAGGTGTGTATCTTTATGAGCTGAAAATTGGCAGCTATTCAGAAACCAGAAAATTAATACTTAACAAGTAGCCGCTTATGAGCCGTATTGTACTTAAAAAATACGAAGACAAACGTATAAGACAGGGACATCTCTGGATTTTCAGCAATGAGATTGCAGAGACTGATCCTTCAGTACAAAACGGTGATATTGTAAAGGTCTATGACAGCGGAGGTGTTTTTCTCACCTCCGCTTTTTATAATAAAAATTCACTTATAGCTGCCAGAATAATTTCAGGCGGTCACGTTAATGATATCGGTACTCTTCTCAGAAAAAGAATAGCAACGGCAGCCGGTCTCAGGCAAAGAGTCTTGCCTGGACGCAGCTCGTTCAGGCTTCTTTACAGCGAGGGCGATTTACTCCCGGGTCTTATTATTGACAAGTACAACAATGGTTTTGTTATTCAGATAAACTCGGCCGGAGTAGAGAAGCATAAACAACTGATCGCAGAGATTCTGGCTCAGGAGTATTCCGCCTCATTTGTCGTTACACGTAATGATAAATTTTTCCGTGAACTTGAAAATCTGCCTTCAGATGATGAACTGCTTTATGGTGCAGTCAGCGAAGAGTTAATTACAGACGGAGTCGTAAAATATAGAATTGATCTTTCAAAATCACAAAAAACGGGATTTTACTTTGATCAGACAGATAACAGGATTTTCACAGGCAGAATGGCCAAAAACCTGAAAGTACTTGATCTGTTCTGTAATCAGGGTGGATTCGGACTGAACGCGCTTGCTGGAGGTGCTGTATCTGCCGATTTTCTCGATTCTTCAGCTGATGAACTTAAAAAAGCTGAAAGTAATTATAAAATTAATGACTTCACTCAGCCTGCCGACTTTATCCGCTCAGATGCGCTTGGATATCTGAAGTCTGCCGCACAGGAGCGAAAGAAATACGGACTTGTTATCTGTGACCCCCCCGCATATGCTAAAAGGAAAAAAGATTTCTCTTCAGCCAAACAGGGATATTTTACAATTAACTCTCATGCAATAAGATGCATAGAAGAGGGCGGATTCCTTGCCACCGCAAGCTGCTCGCATCATATGCCCGAGGATGAATTTTACCGAATGGTAAAAAATGCTGCATTAAAAGAGGGACGGACACTGCAGCAGATACACAAATCAGGCGCCGGAGCTGACCATCCTGTAAATCCGCACATGCCTGAGACTTCATACTTAAAATTTTCGTTATTCAAAGTGATATAATTCTTTTTGCAAAATCAGTTTTTTTGCTATCTTGATGAATATCATTATGCATATCCCGCTGCGCTAAGTCTTTTACAAATAAATTTTTAACTCGGGTCAATTATTTGAAAACAGCGATCTTTGCTTTGCTGTTATCCGCCTGGATCACAGCACAGACATACCATACAATATCAATTGACGGAGTGAATGATTTCACTGTGGGCCCGGAGCGCTCTTCCACGACCTCAGGCACAACTTTGTATGGCTATGTTACCTGGGATGCCACCTATATTTACATCGGGTTTTCCGGGAATTCACCCGCCGGCCCCATCACAGATTACGGCCGTGTAATCCATCTCTATATAGACACCGACCCCAAACAGTCTCCGAAAACAGGAAACGGTACTTCTGCCGGAGAATCATGGAGATTCACCCCCGCACTTTCCTTTAATGCCGACTATCACTATGCCTTCAAGACCAGTGATAATTCTGAATATAAAAGAATTTACTCCGGCGGAACATGGCAGAACACAACAATTACAACATCAAACTGGAAAGCCGCGGGTTATTGGGAAATCAGAATAGAAAGGGCAGGACTTGGCAACCCTAAGCAGATTAATTTCCTTGGTTATATTGAGGAAGACTGGTCGTCCGGATTTATCTGCGGTGGTCTGCCCTCAGGGCTCTTTACGAACAACAATTCAGGCGGGGCAATTACTTTTAACAATAAGTATCTGCATTTTAATCTGATTGATCAGATAACGCCCAATTCATCATTTCACAATGAAAATTTTTCGTGGCTGGCGGGGTTAAGAATCTCGGGTGCCTCACTGGCTGATACTTCTTATGCCGGTATGGCGGGAAATGCGACGGATTCAATCGACTCGGGAACAGATCTCGTTCTTGGGTCCATGCCGGCTGATAATTATCTCGAAATATACTTTAAGCACACCTGGGGAAATGACAGATATTCAAGGTACATAAACCTTCTCACAGATATTTCAGCGTCTCAGAAAATCTGGAATCTTGAAGCAGCCACTGACAGATTAAATACAACCATTACAATCACACCGGAACTGTGGCCGGGAATACCTTCTTCTTACGCTGTTAAACTTCGGGATGTTTCGACCGGAGATGTAACAGATCTCAGAACATCATCATATTCTTATACAACGGGTTCATCTGCCGAGGTGAGACAGTTTCAGCTTATTATCGGACTTGACGGACCGGCAGTACAATTTACGTATCCTTCACTCGGTTTTGGGAATGTGCAGTTGGATAATGTATCTGAGTTATCCAATTACGTAAAAAATACAGGCATTGCCAGCTTAAATGTTTCATCAGTCTCCTCCAACTCTTCAAATTTCACTGTTGTTTCATCGGGCTCTTTCACACTTGCACCCGGAGACTCAGCCGCCGTGACCATCAAATTCCGCCCCGAAGCAGTGCAGTCTTACAGCGGGTCAGTTTCAGTTGCCAGTAATGCAGCCGGAAGCCCATCTGCTTTTTCTTTAAGCGGCACCGGAATCCAGAACACAGAAACAATAATTCTCCCGGCAGGCTGGAATCTTATATCAGTTCCCGTAACGCCGGCATCATCGGTAGCCTCAGCTGTTTTTGGTGATGATGCAGATTATTTCCTGCTTTATTCATATTCGGACGGGAGTTATTCCGTTCCGGCAGCGATATCACGGAAAACGGGTTACTGGTTCGGGTTAAATTCAGCCGATACAATTGATGCGGAAGGGACTGCACAGACTGCAAATGACTCAATATTGCTCTCGCAGGGATGGAATCTGATTGGCAATCCTTTCATCAGGAAGTTTGCAGTCAGTGATGTAAGATACCGAAAGGACGGAACAACACTGACTCCTTCTGCTGCCGTTACAGCAGGCTGGATACAAAATAATTTTACAAAATATGCCTCCGGCAGCTATGCCTCCGTTTCAGATTCACTCGCAAAGTGGGGGGGATATTTCTTTTATACCCTGTTGCCCGGTGTTTCAATGCTTTTTGACAGAAGCATGGCGGGGAACAGAGAAAAGGAACCTTCCGGTATTCCCTCAAATGATAGCTGGCTTGTTCCAATTGCAGTCTCAAACGGAACATCTGAAGACCGCTATCTTTCTTTCGGGACAGAGCAGGGAGCATCTGCAGGATTTGATAACCGATATGATTATTTAAAACCGCCTCCTGTGCCATCTTCAAATCTTATCGAAAGCTGGTTTTCCATTCCGGGCAGGCAGGAAAAATTTTCCCGTGATGTAAGGGAACCTCTAACATCATCAGTGAGCGGACATTCCTGGAGTTTCAGCCTCAGAACACCGGCTCCCGGCATTGTGACGATATCCTGGGAGAGCATAGCATCGGTTCTCCCCGACTATATAAAAGAGAATTACTCTTTCAATTTGACGGGAGCGTCAGTTAATTCCACAGACATGCTTTCTGTCAGTTCTGTTGCGTTTGCCGCCGATGCAAATACAGTATATGAATTTAATATAAATCCTGTTCCCACTGACATTTCAGGTTCAGATCCTGTTCTCTCTGAATTCAGTCTGGAACAGAATTATCCAAATCCATTTAATCCCGGCACAGTAATAAGATTCAGTCTTCCGGAATCGGGACCTGTAACACTTAAATTGTACGACACAAAGGGGAGCGAAGTCAGAACTATATTTAACGGTTATCAAAACTATGGATATCATTCAGTTTATTTTAACGCAGCAGAACTTCCCTCGGGAGTTTACTTTTACAGACTTGAGGCGGGTAGTAACTCAATGACAAAGAAATTATTAATTATGAGGTAAATATGATTCAAAAACTGATAATTCAGAAAGTAGTGCCCGGGCAGCGGTATGAGATAAGGACAGACTGATTTTTTAATAAAAGTTAAGAAAAGATTATTAAGTACAGGAAATTATAAATATATAAACGTAGTAACTTTATGAGAAAAAACTTTCTTTTGGTCTTGTGGGTAATAATGCTCACAACCCTTGCATTCTCTCAGACATACAGAACGATAACCATTGACGGAACAAATGATTTCGTGAACGCGTCTGAGAGATTTGCGACAACCACAACAACGGGCGTACAGGGAGCGGGCTTTGCCTATGTAACCTGGGATGCCACATATCTTTACATCGGTTTCAGCGGCAGTTCAACGAGCGGCTGGCTTACTGATGATAATCGCAGAATTGTGGTTTACATTGATACTGACCCTAAACTGGTGCCCGCATCAGGATCAGGTACAACTACTGCAGTCAACTCAGGCATATACAGATTTGTACCCACACTGCCTTTCAGCGCAAACTACAATTTTGGCTTTGCCACAAATGATAATGCTGAGATAAAAAGAATGTGGAATGGCTCATCGTGGGTGACCTCAACATTCGAAACCTCAAACTGGAAAAACCCGGACAGCCATTACTGGGAAGCCAGAATAAAGAGATCAGATATCGGCAATCCTTCAAAAATCAACCTTCTGGCTTATGTTGAGGAGACTTGGCCAGAGGGTTTTATTTCAGCCGGCGTTCCCGATAATCTTTTCACTGATCAGAATTTAAATACAACCCCGGTTC
>CAYPMQ010000049.1:0-15340 GCA_964411625.1 uncultured Ignavibacteriaceae bacterium | reverse complement strand
GTTTTATTCTGTGCCTGATACCTGCCAGAGACCTTCTCTATTGCCATTGAAATTTCACCGAGTGTAGCACGCACCCTTGCAGCCGTAACAGCCAGCTCCAGTAGATTTCCTTCTCCGGTTTCAGCGCAACGGGTTATTGCTGCAAGACATTCTTCCACGCGGGTATTATCACGCGAGGCTTTGAGTTCCTGAATCCGCTTTATCTGATTCAGCCTGACCTGCGTATTATCAACCTCCAGAATTTCTATTTCTTCTTCTTGCTCCGGTCTGTATTTGTTAACACCGACAATAGTTTCAAGCCCTGAATCAATTCTTGCCTGTCTTCTTGCTGCGGCTTCTTCGATTCTCATTTTAGGAATTCCGCTTTCGATAGCTTTAGTCATTCCGCCGTATGATTCAATCTCAAGAATATGATTCCATCCTTTATCAAGAAGCTGTCCTGTAAGGTATTCAAGATAGTAGGACCCTGCCCAGGGATCAATAACTCTGCAAATACCCGTTTCTTCCTGCAGGAAAAGCTGTGTATTTCTTGCAATACGGGCTGAAAAGTCAGTAGGGAGGGCAATAGCCTCATCAAGTGAATTAGTATGAAGTGACTGAGTATGACCTAATACTGCTGCCATGGCTTCAATGCATGTTCTGACTACGTTGTTAAAAGGATCCTGCTCAGTGAGGCTCCATCCAGAGGTTTGAGAGTGTGTTCTGAGTGCCATTGACTTAGGATTAACGGGATCAAACATTTTAACGATTTTTGCCCACAAAATTCTTGCCGCTCTCATTTTGGCTATCTCCATAAAATAGTTCATTCCCTGTGCCCAAAAGAATGAAAGACGCGGAGCAAAATCATCAATAGCCATCCCTGATCTTATTCCCGTTCTGAGATATTCCAGACCATCTGCAAGAGTATATGCCATTTCAAGATCGGCTGTTGCCCCGGCTTCCTGCATATGGTAGCCTGAAATACTTATACTGTTGAATTTCGGCATATTTTCAGAAGTGTATCTGAAAATGTCAGCAATAATTTTCATTGAAATTTCAGGGGGATAAATATATGTGTTTCTCACCATATATTCTTTGAGTATATCATTCTGTATAGTTCCGCTGAGCTGTTCATGTTTCACACCCTGCTCCTCGGCTGCTACAATGTAAAATGCAAGAACGGGGAGCACTGCTCCGTTCATTGTCATGGAAACAGACATTTTATCAAGGGGGATCCTGTCAAACAGTATTTTCATATCCTCGACTGAATCAATTGCGACCCCGGCTTTGCCAACATCACCCACAACTCTCTGATGATCAGAATCATAACCACGATGAGTGGCAAGATCAAAGGCAACCGAAAGCCCCATTTGCCCTGCAGCAAGATTTCTTCTGTAAAATGCATTACTTTCTTCCGCAGTTGAAAAACCTGCATACTGACGGACTGTCCATGGTTTTGATACATACATTGTTGTATAGGGCCCGCGGAGGAACGGAGGTATTCCTGATAGATAACCGGTATGGATCAGGTTACTGATATCCTTTTTTGTATAAAGTGGTTTAACGTCTATTTTTTCAAATGTATTCCAGATATACTCTTCGGGAAGAGCTCCGGTTTCTGCCAGAAAAAGTTTTTCCCATTCAGCGTATGTGAAATCTTCGAAATTAAATTTAAGTTCACGGTTTTTAAAATCAGGCTTATTCATACTTGGCAACTCCGCTTTTGTCCATTAATGCTGATAAGATTGTTACTGCATCGCATCCCATATAGATAAATTCATCGATACCTGCAGTTTTATACTCTTCCACTTTATCTTTCGGGTAACCTGCCAGCACTATTGTTTTAGCCGGTGCGGAGGTTTTTAGAAGCGGGAGCATTAAAGGAATAATTTGTTGATATTCTTCATCTGTTGAACAAAGAACAAGAACGGGGGCTTCAGATGCGGAAGCATCAACAGCAAGACGACTTATATCGGTCAGTCCATCAGGATAGATAACATTAAAGCCGCCTGTTTCAAAAAATCCTTTTGAGAAATCTGCTCTCGGTTTATAGGTTTTTATTGTGCCATAATTTATCAGATAAACGGAGGGGGCGGCATTCCCTGAAGCAATATGTGCGGTAATTCTGTCGCGAAGTTTTTCAAAATCCTCCGGCAGTCTGCGGATCAAAAGAGGTTTTACTAATAATTCGGAATATTTCCCTGAAATCAGATGCCTGTTGATTTCACCCAGGGTAGCTCCTTCCGAAGCAGCTTCTATTGCTGTTGATATCAGAGCTGAACCATCGGCTGATGATAGTTTTTCGAGCTTCTTTATTACTGACTTATGTTTTTCCGTATCGCCGGCGAGTCTGAATATCTTTAAATAATCAGCCCGTTTCTTATATATTTTGTCAAGATCAGGTACAAAAGGACTGTTAACTGATTCCTTTGTATTGGAATAAATATTTGTTCCGATAATTGAAAGTTTACGTTTTGCGGCGTCAGCAACCCTGAGCTTCATCATTTCGGCAATTTCATTCTGCAGTTTACCGGTAACGATACGCTGATAGATTCCGCCGTCAGATTCATATTCTCTGAAAAGATTCCATGATTTTTGCGCGATCTCATTAGTAAGTGATTCAACGTAGTATGAACCGCCGGCAAAATCAATCACTCTGCTAATCTTGGCTTCTTCGTTTAGTATCACCTGCAGATTTTTAGCTATTCTTCTTCCAAGTTCTGAATTGCTTCCCGAAACGGAATCAAACGGGATAACTGTGAGGCTGTCAACTCCGCCGAGCACTGCAGCAAGCGCCTGTGTAGTGGCTCTGAGAATATTATTATGAACGTCATACCGGGAGTAATAAAAATCTGATGTCTTTGCGGAAACAAATGGTAATGCTTCAGACGGATCAACATCATAAGCATCATAAAGATTACGCAGAAGGATCCTGAATGCCCTGAATTTTGCGAGCTCCATGAAGAAATTATTTCCCGAGGCGAAAGAAAATCTCATTGAAGCTAAGGAATCGATTGGTGAGATGCCCAGGTCAATCAGACCATTTATGTAATAAACAGCCGAGGCGGTTGCAATTGCAAGTTCCTGAACCGCATTTGCTCCGGCTTTATGATATGGAATCGTGTCAATTCCGGTTGTTTTCAGACCCGGCATATTATCTTTAGCCCAGATAACAGCGCACTTCATAAATCCCAGAGATGTATCCATAGAGACCGGCATCGTGCCTGAGGCTGCCAGCCATGAGAGGGGATCAGATTCAATACTTCCTTTATACGTATTTCCTGACTTAGCTGATCCGGATCTTAATGTGCCGATCAGAGATAAGACAGGAATACAATTATAACCACAGTTTATAAAAAGAGGTACATCTGAAGAAATACCGTTTAATAATCTTTTTACAGAACTGTAACCAGATAAGGAAATCCCGTCAGCACCCGTCTCTCCGGTTTTCCCATAATCTGCGTCTCTTCCGGAGCGGGTAACAGAATCGGGAATTAAGGATATTGCTGAAGCTCCTGAATTCAAACCTTCAAGCAATTCTTTATTTGCATCTTCTGAGAGTGGAGAAGATGATTCGACGGTAATTAGCCAGTTCTCTTTAATATAGCCTGAGTGTTTAAAACCGCGGCGTAAATCCCCGCTGCCCGGGAATTCTGATATCTTCAGCGAATCTGTATCTTCTAAGGTATAAATTGGTTTGAGGTCAAGGCCTTCATAGGTTCTTGTGATGAGCTTCTTTTCGAAGGGAACGCCTTTAAGTTCAGATTCAACAATTGCTCTCCATTCCTGAGGAGAAGGAACGGGAAAATCTTTTTCTAAATTTAATTTATTTTCAGGTTTTGGATATTCATCTTTCATATTCAGAATCTACGGCAGTCATCAGTCTGAAAACCCCTTTATAAGGAAATCTTCTGATTCCTGCCATTATAATTTTTGAGTGAATAAAATAAACTTAAGTATTAAAACTAATCATTTTTTAGCGATTTTCCTTATTAATCTTAAGAAGAGTCATAAATTATTGGTACCTTTAAACCCGAGAAATCTTTCCTTACAGAAAAATTAAGAAATACATATAATGCGAACTCCAGGTAAATTAATTTTATCAGACGGTACGGTGTACCCGGGCACGGGATTCGGATACATTAAACCGGTTGCCGGTGAGGCAGTCTTTAATACGGGAATGGTTGGTTACCCCGAAACCATGACCGACCCCTCTTACAAAGGTCAGATTTTAACTCTTACTTACCCGCTCATCGGAAATTACGGAATCCCCGGTGATGAACGGGAAAATGGCCTGCTCAGAAATTTTGAATCAGAAGCCATACACATTTCAGGACTAATAATTTCTGAAAACGTGTCAAAATACTCTCACTGGAGTGCTGTACAGTCACTTGAAGATTGGATGATAAAATATAAAATACCGGGCTTATATGGTGTTGATACCCGGATGGTTACACGAAAACTCAGGGGAGAGGGTACGATTCCCGGGGTGATTGCATTCGATGGTATGGAACAACCCGGATTTCATGATCCGAACAAGGATGATCTCGCCGGTATGGTTTCCGTAAAAGAGCCCGTTTTATATGAAAAAGGGCCTGATAAAGTTGTTTTGGTTGATTGTGGTGTAAAAAACAATATCATCCAGGCATTTCTAAGGCGTGACATCTCAGTCTTACAGGTACCGTATGATTATGATTTCCTCAATGTCGAAGCATCTGGAATAGTCATCTCAAATGGCCCGGGTGACCCGAAGGTTTGCAAAACCACGATTGAAAATGTCAAGAGAGCAATGAAAATAAATAAACCGCTGCTTGGTATTTGTCTGGGATGTCAGATAATTGGTCTTGCATCAGGAGCAAATACTTACAAACTGAAATACGGACACAGAAGTCATAATCAGCCTGTTAACGAAGCCGGCACAAAGAGATGTTACATTACCTCACAGAATCATGGATATGCAATAGATTCAGCAACTCTTCCGCAGGACTGGAGAGAGTGGTTTGTGAATGATAATGATGGTACTAATGAAGGAATTATTCATATTGCCAAACCTTTTTTCGGTGCGCAGTTTCATCCTGAAGCATCACCGGGGCCTGATGACACAGAGTTTATTTTTGATATGTTTATCAGAGCTTTACGGTAGGAGGATCAGATATGATTAAAAAAGGAATGCCAAAGAAAGTATTAATTCTCGGCTCCGGAGCATTGCAGATCGGGCAGGCGGGAGAATTTGACTATTCGGGAAGTCAGGCCATTAAAGCTCTCAAAGAAGACTCTATCGAAACTATTCTTATAAATCCGAATATTGCCACAATGCAGACTTCCGAAGGTCTTGCAGACAAGGTTTATTTTCAGCCTCTTCAGCCTTACTTTGTGGAACAGGTGATAGAAAAGGAAAGACCGGATGGTATTCTGCTTGGATTTGGCGGACAAACAGCACTTAATGTCGGAATTTCACTTTACGATTCAGGGGTTCTGGAAAAATACAATTTGAAGGTTCTCGGCACTGCCGTCAGTACGATAAAGAATACAGAAGACCGTAAATTATTTAATGATAAAGTACTTGAAGCAGGACTTAAAGTTGCGAAGAGCAGGACTGTAAACTCAGTTCAAGAGGCCTTAGAAGCTGCAGAAGAAATTAAATACCCTCTGATGGTACGTATTGCTTACGCACTCGGTGGCTTAGGGTCAGGAATTGCAAATAATACAGAAGAGCTAACTGAAAAAGCTAAAAAAGCTTTTGCATTTACAGATCAGATTCTCCTTGAAGAGTCATTGTACGGCTGGAAGGAAATTGAATACGAGGTGGTGAGAGACAAGTATGATAATTGCATTACTGTCTGCTCCATGGAGAACCTTGATCCAATGGGTATCCACACGGGTGATAGTATTGTAGTTGCTCCTATGCAGACTCTCACTTCAAGAGAAAACTTCATGCTCCGTTCCATTGCTATAAAAATGATCAGGCATCTTGGAATAATAGGTGAGTGTAATATTCAGTTTGCACTGAGCACCACCTCAGATGATTACCGTATTATAGAGGTTAATGCCCGTTTAAGCAGATCTTCAGCCCTTGCCTCAAAAGCCACCGGTTACCCGCTAGCATTTGTTGCAACAAAACTTGCGCTTGGTTATGATCTCAATGAAGTCGTGAATGTTATAACCGGGGAGACATCTGCCTGTTTTGAACCGTCACTTGATTATGTTGTTCTGAAGCACCCCCGATGGGATCTGCAGAAATTCAGACAGGTGAGCACTGTTCTGGGATCTGAGATGAAGTCTGTTGGTGAGGTTATGTCCATCGGCAGATCATTTGAGGAAGCCCTTCAGAAAGCTATAAGAATGCTTGATACGGGAATGAATGGCTTTGTTTGTAATGATATCGAATTGAGTGATCTGAAAGAGATGATCAGAGTACCAAATGATAAGAGACTTTTTGCGATTGCCGAGGCACTCGAAAAAGGAATTACCGTTGAAGAGATATGTGACCTGTCAAAAATAAATCCATGGTTTGTTCATAAAATGGACAATATAGTCACCCTTAAAAAGGCGGCAGATAACAGGAAACTTCAGGAAACTGATTATGATTTACTTTATGAATTAAAGAGAAACGGATTTTCTGATAAGCAGATAGCGATTCTTACTTCAAGCGATGAAGATTCAGTAAGAGCTTACAGAAAATCGCTGGGTATTCTGCCTGCCATAAAACAGATAGATACAATGGCTGCTGAATTTCCTGCAAAGACCAATTATCTCTACATGACATACAATGGCGTGGAGGATTATATTAAAACAGCTGAGGAAGATCAGATAGTGGTTTTGGGAAGCGGGGCTTACCGGATCGGCTCTTCTGTTGAGTTTGACTGGTGCTGTGTGAACTCGGTACTTACACTCAATAAACTCGGTTATAAATCGATAATGATTAATTATAATCCTGAAACGGTAAGCACTGACCATGATGTTTGCCATAAGCTTTATTTCGAGGAAATAAGTCTGGAAAGGGTTCTTGATATTTATGAGAGAGAAACCCCGATCGGAGTTATAATTTCAATGGGAGGTCAGATTCCCAACAACCTGGCTGTTAAACTTGATAAAAGAAACGTAAATGTTCTTGGTACTTCACCGAAGCAAATAGATAACGCCGAAAACCGTCATAAATTCTCACAGATTCTTGATACTTTAAAGATTGATCAGCCCGAGTGGAGTGAATTATCCTCACTTGAAGATCTTAAAAGTTTTGCTGCAAGAGTTGGCTATCCTGTGCTGATTAGACCAAGCTATGTGCTTAGCGGAGCAGCAATGAGTATTGTTCTGACTGATGAAGAGCTTGAACTTTACCTCAAAAAAGCCACAGATGTTAATAATGATCACCCGGTTGTAATAAGCAAATTTATCACCGACGGACGTGAGCTTGAAGTTGATGCAGTAGCTGAAAACGGAAATCTATTTTGTTACGCAATATCCGAGCATGTTGAAAATGCGGGAGTTCACAGCGGTGATGCCACTATTGTATTCCCACCCCAGCGTACTTATCTTGAAACGATGAGGAGAGTTAAGCTGATAACGAAGCAGATTGCAAAGTCACTCAATATCACAGGACCTTTTAATATGCAATTTATTGCCAAAGATAACGATGTGAAGGTGATAGAGTGCAATCTCAGGGCGTCAAGAAGTTTCCCGTTTATCTCCAAAGTACTCGGAATAAATTTCATCGATATTGCTACTAAACTTATGACGGGTGAAAAAGTTCCGAGAATTGATAAAAGTTCATTTGACCTTGACTATGTTGGTGTAAAAGCGTCACAATTTTCTTTTACGAGGCTGAAAGGCTCTGACCCGGTTCTTGGCGTCGAAATGGCTTCAACGGGTGAGGTTGCATGCCTTGGTGACGATTTTAACGAGGCCTTCCTTAAGAGTCTTCTTTCAACGGGATTTAAGCTACCAAGCAAAGGTGTGCTTTTATCAACAGGTACTCTTAAAGAAAAAGCAGATATTCTTGAGCAGATCAGAGATCTTGGTGCAATGGGTCTGAAATTTTACGGTACAAAAGGCACTGCTGATTTTTATGCTAAAAATGAAATTCATGTCGAGGTTCTCAGCCGTCCTTTTGATAATTATGAACCGTCAATTCTCACTTATATGGCAGAAGGGAAGATAGATCTGGTTATCAATATACCCAAAACCACTCAAAAGGATGAGCTTGACAGTGACTATATTATAAGACGAAGAGCAGTTGATCTTAACATACCTCTGATTACGAACATACAGTTCGCAAAACGTTTTGTAAAAGCACTTAAAATGTACAAGCCATCAGATCTGCATATTAAATCCAAGGATGAGTATGTTACAGTATTCTGAGATTAAATTCTTTTAGTGTGTTAAAAGGTATGTTTTAAAAATTGATTTTTTATCAGATATGTTGTTAAAAATCCCGGATTCAGATGATCCGGGATTTTTTTTACCAGAATCTTGTTTCGCCAAGTGCAAACGCTTTCACAAATTCCTCTGAGAAGCCATATTTATCTGCTTCTTTTCTGAGTAAAACCGGTGGTTCATCCATAGGTTCATCTGTTTGTCTGAATGTTCCCCAATGAGTCGGGAGCATCATTTTACCCCCGATCTCTTTGTGAATCTTTACAGCTTCTTCAGGACTTATATGCATAGGCCTCATTAATTTCCTTGGCTCATAAGCTCCGATTGGAATCAGTGTAAGGTCAAAAGGTCCGAGTCGTTCTCCGATTTCCTTAAAGTGAAAGCAGTATCCGGTATCTCCGGCGAAGAACATCCTTTTTTTATTGCTTTTAACTGCCCATGAGCTCCACAATGTAGCGTTTCTGTCATTAACCCATCTTCCCGAAAAGTGCTGAGCGGGAGTGCAGATAAAAGTGAGATTCTTATAATTATATTCATTCCACCAGTCAAGCTCCACAATTCTTCTTGCATCAACTCCATAGTATTTCAGCCATGAGGCTACACCCAGCGGGACGAAAAACATCATGGAAGGATTTTTTTTAATAAGATACTGAATAGTGGGGTAATCAAAATGATCATAATGGTTGTGAGAAAGAATCAGAATATCAATTGAAGGCAGATTTTTAATATCAATTCCCGGCTTATTAAGTCTCTTTGGCCCTATCCAGTCAAACGGGCTTACCCTTTCACTCCATACAGGATCTGTAAGAATAGTGAGTCCCTCAAACTGAATAACGGTAGTAGTATGTCCTATCCAGGTTGCAGTATAATCATGATATTTTTTTAATATGGAACCATCATTATAAATAAAAGGCGTATTGACTACCACATCTTCATTGAAAAATTTTGTGGTTTTAGACATAAGCCATGGAGCCATATCCCAGAAACTGTTTGGTTTGAAATCAGGGTCAATATTCCTGAAACCTTCCGGTGTATGGTGCGCAGGAATAGCACTTTTGCTGCCAGGCTGACTCAGTCCCTGACCTAAAACAACAGAAAAAGGTAATACAGTAAGATATTTAATAAAATTTCGTCTTTCCATATCATTAAAATGAAATACAGATAAGAAAAGTTCAATGATACGGATGGAAACAAGAACAGTCGGAATGTATTTATGAATCAATTAAGGGAGAGGGGCATCATAAAAGAAAAAAGACCGGAAAGGGATCAGGAAGGTTCTTTGAGGCGCCGGTCGGATTCGAACCGACGAATAAAGGTTTTGCAGACCTTCCCCTTAAGCCACTTGGGTACAGCGCCATATTTTTAAGGATATCCTAAAATAAAAAAAATCCACTTTCGTGGATTTCTCAGAGCGGGAAACGGGACTCGAACCCGCGACATCAACCTTGGCAAGGTTGCGCTCTACCAACTGAGCTATTCCCGCAAAAGAAATAATTTATGTTTCAAATATAGCCTTAAGAGATGACATTTGCAAATGACCTGTGAAAAAATTCTTAAGATTTTTTTTTGAAAGCTTCTCATTCTGCTTCAGTTTGATTTCTTTATATTTGTGCCATTAAAATTTACTTGAAATATGAACAAATACAAATCAGACAGAGAAGAATTAGTCCGTAAACTTTATAATAAGGGCATAAAAGACATTGAAGTTCTTAAAGCAATAAACAAAGTTGAAAGGCATCTGTTTGTTCCTCCTTCGCTTGTTCTGCATGCTTACCAGGATTCGGCCTTGCTGATTGGTTTCGGACAGACAATCTCACAGCCATATACAGTGGCATTCATGACTGAACTGCTGCAGTTAAAAAAAGGTGACAAAGTGCTTGAGATTGGCACAGGTTCCGGTTATCAGGCCGCGGTTCTTTTCGAGATGGGTATGAAAGTTTTTTCCATTGAAAGAAATTATGATCTGTTTATTTCTGCGCAGGAGCGATTAGGAAAATTAAATATTCATCCGCAGCTAAAATATGGCGATGGAACTATCGGCTGGGCTGAATTTGCACCCTTTAATGGTATAATAGTAACGGCGGGTGCACCTGAGGTACCTAAATCACTTAAAAAACAACTTGCAGCAGGCGGAAGACTGGTTATTCCTGTTGGGGAAAAGGGGAAAGAAGATATGCTATGTATTCTTAAGGAAGATGAAGATAATTTTTCAGAAAACAGGACACCGAACTTTGCTTTTGTCCCCCTTATAGGTAAAGAAGGATGGAAAAACGCGTAATCATAATTGCAGGCCCCACAGCATCCGGGAAAACTGATCTTGCAATAAAAATAGCATTAAAACTGGGAACCGAAATTATTTCTGCAGACAGCCGTCAGGTGTATAAGTTTACAGATATCGGCACTGCTAAGCCAACCGGACTCCAGCTGCAGAGAGTAAGGCATCATCTCATCAGCATAATTCCTCCGGAGAGAACATATAATGCGGCCCTCTTTCAGAAGGAGTCAGCTTATATAATTGAGCAACTTCATAATAATGGTAAAATACCCGTTGTCTGCGGAGGGACAGGTTTATATCTCAGAGCACTTACAGACGGAATCAGTGAGGGTACAGATTATGATCCTGCATACAGGGAGGAACTTATGAGTATCAGGGTAAAAGAAGGCAATGAATATCTTTACAACCTCCTTCTTCAAAATGACCCTGTGAGTGCATCCAAAATGCTGCCGCAGAACTGGAAAAGAGTTATAAGAGCTCTTGAAGTAGTCCGGTTTACAGGAAAACCTATCTGGGAACATCACTCGGTTGCAGAAAAACCGAATGACTACAAGTTTTTCTATTTTGTGCTTGATCCCCCCCGAGAGCTTTTGTACACACGTATAAACCAACGGGTGTTGAACATGATGGCAGAAGGATTGTACGATGAAGTAACAAGCCTGATACAGAGAGGATTGCACTACAGTACAAACAACAGTCTTAATACTGTAGGCTATAAGGAACTCATTGAATATACAGAAGGCAAATTTGAACTTGAAACTGCAGTTGAGTTAATAAAAAGAAACACCAGGCGGTACGCCAAACGTCAGATGACATGGTTCCGAAATATTAACAATGTTATATTAATAAGTTCAGTTAATCAGGAAGAGCAGATTGAAATAATCAGTAAAGTAATCTCTGTCTGATGTAATTCAGTCTGATTATATTATATTAATATACTTAAATATTGCCCTTATTGCACTAAACTAAGGCTTCCATTAAAATATGAAAGAATTTATCCGAATTGCTTCAGGACAAGGGTTCTGGGGTGACCTGATTGATGCTCCATACAGGCAGGTAACCGAGGGAGATGTTGATTATCTGGTGATGGACTATCTGGCCGAAGTCACAATGTCTATTCTTCAGAAACAAAAGATTAAAAATCCGGACCTTGGTTATGCGAGGGATATACCTTCGCTCATGAAAAAAATACTGCCCGTATGCAGAAAAAAAAATATTAAAATAATAACCAATGGCGGCGGTGTAAATCCTAAAGCCTGTGCAAAGGCAGTTGATGCAGTTGCAAAGGAACTCGGGATAAATGATCTGAAAATAGCGGTGATAACAGGTGATGATATAATTTCAGGCATTGACGATATAATATCCAAAGGATGCCTGCTAAACAATATGGATACCGGGGAATCGGTAGAAAAAGTAAAAGATAAACTTATAAGTGCAAATGCCTATCTTGGTGCAGTTCCTATTGCAAAAGCGCTTGATATGGGAGCAGAAATAGTAATAACCGGCAGGACTACTGATACAGGTCTTACCCTTGCACCGATGATTCATGAATTCGGATGGGATATAAATAACTATGACCTTATGGCTGCAGGCACCGTTGCAGGACATATTCTTGAATGCGGCGCACAGGCTACAGGCGGTAATTTCATGGGTGACTGGGAGAAACTTGAGTTTGTAAACATCGGATTTCCTATAGCAGTTGCTTACCCGGATGGTACTTTTTACATAACTAAGCACGATGGCACAGGCGGCGCAGTAAATATTGAGACCGTTTCTGAACAGCTCCTTTATGAAATAGGTGATCCCAAAAGCTATATCACCCCTGACTGCATTGCAGATTTCACATCCATTCAGCTTGAAGAAGCAGGCAAGGATAAGGTCAAGGTACATTCAGTTAAAGGAATGCCGGCAACTCCCTTTCTGAAAGTATCTGCGGCATATCTCGGCGGATACATTGCCTTTGCAACACTTACTTATTCATGGCCTGATGCTTATAAAAAAGCAAGACTTGCCGGAGAAATTCTTAAAGGAAGGCTTAAAAAGGCAGGGGTGAGCTATGAAGAATTTAATTCAGAATATATCGGTGTTAATGCATGCCATGGGCCTCTGGCCGTGATTGAAAATGAAGAAAATATCAATGAGGTTTGCGTCAGATTCGGAATAAGATCATCAGACTATAAAAGTGTCGAGCGTTTCGGTATGGAGATAGCCCCGCTCATACTTACAGGCCCTCCGGCAGTTACAGGTTTTGCGGGAGGCAGACCAAAACCAAGTGAAGTTGTTGCTTACTGGCCTGCACTGATACCTAAGGAACTTGTAAGTCCGGTTATTGAAATTTACGGGAGCAAGTCATGAAAATAAAACTTATTGATATATGCCACGCCAGGAGCGGAGATAAAGGGGATGCCGTTAACATAGGAGTTATTGCTTATGATAAGAAGGATTATGTTATTATAGAAAAATATCTTACTGCAGATAAAGTGAAGCAGCACTTTATGGATATCTGCAACGGTGATGTTAAAAGATATGAACTGCCTAACCTGAAGGCTCTGAATTTTGTACTTGAGAATTCACTCGGCGGAGGTGGTAGCTCAACCCTTAAATTTGATGCACAGGGTAAGACTTTTGCTGCCGCAATACTTAAAATGGAAATAGAAACTGAAAAATAAAAAGGATAACATATAAATGTACGAAGAGCATTTAAAGGAAATAGACGGATTTCAATTAAGAGTGACTAATTTACGGGGTTATCTTTAAATTAGATGAGCGCGAAAAGAAAATAGCAGAGCTTCAGCTAAAGACCGAGGAGTCAGGTTTCTGGAACGATCAGAGAGCGGCACAGGCTGTTCTGCAGGAAATTAAAAGAGAAAAAGATTGGGTGGAAGCCTGGAACTCTCTTAAAAGTGAAGTCAGTGCCGCACGTGAACTTGTTGAACTGGCTAACATGGAAGATGATGAATCACTGAGGAATGAAGTTGATTCAGAAATTGAAAAGGTAAGGAGAAGGGTTGAGGAACTTGAATTCAGAAATATGCTTTCAGGCCCTGAAGATCCCAACAACTGTATTCTGACTATTCATTCAGGTGCAGGAGGCACAGAATCTCAGGACTGGGCTGATATGCTCCTCAGAATGTACATCAGATGGGCAGAAAATAACGGTTATAAAGCAAATATAGTTGATTTACTTGAAGGTGACGGCGCAGGAATAAAAAGTGCTACGGTGGAAGTGGTAGGGGAGTTTGCTTTCGGCTATCTGAAGGCTGAAATAGGCGTTCACAGGTTAGTCAGAATATCACCATTTGATGCCAACAAGAGACGCCATACATCATTTGCATCTGTTCATTGTATTCCTGAGGTTAATGACGATATTGAAATTGAAATTAATCCTGCAGATCTTAGAATAGATACTTACAGATCCGGCGGCAAGGGCGGTCAGAATGTAAATAAAGTTGAAACGGCGGTCAGAATCACACATCTCCCTACCGGTGTGGTTGCAGCATGCCAGAGTGAACGTTCGCAAATCCAGAATAAAACAAATGCGATGAAACTGCTCAAATCAAAACTCTATCAGATTGAACGTGAAAAGCAGCTTAGCGCACAGCAGGAACTTGAGAAAAATAAAATGAAGATTGAGTGGGGAAGCCAGATCAGATCTTATGTCTTTCATCCTTATAACATGGTTAAAGACCACAGAACAGATGAAGAAACCTCAAATACACAGGCAGTAATGGACGGTGATATTAACAAATTTATAAAATCATTTTTATTAAAGTATCCGGGATTCTGATATGAAAATATTCAAACCAGGTGATGTTGTTGCACGTGAGGGAGATACGGCAAATGATCTTCTTATTCTTGTGAGAGGTAAAGTAGCCGTCTTTAAAAATGATCTCAAAGTTGCCGAATTTTCTGATGCCGGCTCTGTAGTTGGTGAAATGAGTGTAATTCTTAACTCAACGAGAACAGCAACAATTATCGCGGAAGAGGAATCTTTCATCACTTATCTGCAGGCTGATATTGATAAAATTATCAGAGAATATCCTGAGCTTGCTAAAAAAATTATGATAAATCTGGCAGACCGTTTGAAACACACCACAGATGAACTCTACTGTCTCGCTAGTGAAGTTAAGGTTAAACCGGAAAATTGATATCAGGGGAGTGTGCATAATACACTCTCTCTTTAATTAAAGGTTATCGGCCAGCCAGCGGTGAAGTGGTGATGAATTGAAAAAATCTTCAAGCATCAGTGAGTCGTAATCTGTTCTGAAAGCACTATCAGCTGCATTATATTCAACCGAAGTATATAAGCCGCTGTGAAGCAAGAGTGCTGCGTTTGGATGATTTGCCTGAAAATTTCTCGGACCTTTTTTTAGAGTTTTCCCTTCAATCTTTGTTTTACCGTCACTTACGATTTCAGAAAGTATCTTCACTAATATTTCAGCCTCCCGTTTGTCAGTTATAAGTGTGCGGTATTTTTTTAAGGCATCAGGCGTAAACATATAAATGCCGCATCCGATAAATACGGTCTCAGGTTCAATATGGAAATAAAATCCTGAGGCATCCATTTTAGCTTTTGTACCATCCCACATAAACCCGGCTATATTGGTTTTATATGGATTTTTATTCTCGCTGAACCTGACATCTCTGTGCAGCCTGAAGATTGATTTATCAAATTTTGGTACAGCAACAAGATTGGGTTCAATGATAATAAGT